>JALHUF010000131.1 GCA_022866195.1 Terriglobia bacterium | reverse complement strand
GATGACGGGCAGCCACGGCCGCACCTCTTCCGCGGCCTCCTGGAGCTTCGCATCGGGCACGAACTCCAGGACCACCGGCACGACAGCCGCCGGCACTATCAGCCGAATGTTCTCGCCTCCGGGACTTTTCCCCCGCACCGAGACACGCACCGCGCCCATGTCGTAAACAAAAGCACCTGCTACCAACAGTGTTCCGAGCACCATCGCGCCGGCGCCACCCGCGACTGCTCCTGCGCCTGACGGCATAGTGCACCTCCTTACTCCATCGTGTTGCGCGAGTCCACCCAGATGCGGACCTTGCTGTGTTGATCGTCCACGGAGACCAGCACTGTGACACCCCCCGCACCCAAAGCCCGCACCGCCGCCAGGATATCGAGTTCATCCTGGGCGCCCGAGAGCAGGGCCTCGACGACCGGAATGGGAATGGTGACGTTCACGGTTTCGGCTCTGGTCTTGGTTTCGGTCTTCGCCTTGGTGCCGGCGGTCTCTTTGTTTTCCTGAACCTTGATGAGCAGATTGCCACCGGCCTTCGCCACACGCACGTTATCGTGTCGGCTCTCCACAGTGATGAACTCGTTGTCCGGCGCAGCGCGCAGCGCCTCCATGATGGCCCGCAGGTCCACATCATGGACGTCAACCTTGCCCACCTTCACCTTGCCGTCACATAGCTTCTCGGTGTGGATGGCAGGCAAAACCTTTTCCGCCAATGATAGCGGCAGGTTGATGCGCACCGTCTCACCCTGCGTGCCGCCCTCTTCGACCTTCACGTGGACCCAGCGGTCTGCCGCCAGCGTGCCTGTCCTCGCCAAGAAGATTACTGCCAATCCTAGCAGAACCTTTTTCATGGAAATCCAGCTCCTCTCTTGCAGTTACTTGAAGAAACGCAAAGTGCCGGCTGGAAGTTCCGTCAATTTTCAGGGGAAGCAGGAGGCGCGCCCTGCGATCGCCTCCGCCCCCTGGCGGAACTGGCAGCGGACGGTCTGCCGGGGGTCGTCTGACGGCCCTCTCCAAATTGGCCACCCAAGGGTGCTAGAATTGGCTCGCATTCTGGGCGCCACAACGGGATAGATGGCGAGAGGGCTGGGAGCAAGGGGGCGGGCCGATCTCCGGGCGACCGCTGGCCCGGGCTGGACTCCAGCCGGGAGGAAATAACATGAGAGCCTACGTGTTGATCAACGTACGGCCCGGCAAGGTGCGCGAGATTGTGAGCGCGGTCAGCCAGATGGAAGGCGTGCGGCACGCTGACGCCTGCTGGGGTCTGCCGGATGTGTTCGTATATGTGGAAACCCCCAGCGAGAAGAGACTCAACGAGCTCGTGATCGACACGATTCAGAAGCTCGAGGGCGTGGAGCGGACGGAAACACACATCGCCGTGGAATGAGTCGGCCGCGCAGGCTTCTCGCCTCCGGCGCATCATAGTGCGCCGTGGTTTGCCGTGGGCGGCGGACGAGTGCCGAGTCCTGCCCCGCAAAGGGCTTACTTGAAGTCCTCGGACTTGGCCAATTCGGCGCGGTTGTGGCCTGCCTGCTGGGCGCGCGCGAGCGCCGCCTCGACGGCGCGGAGAAAAGGCTCCACCTCTTTTAGCTTGTCACCGGCCGCCACACCCAAGCTGAGCGTCACCTGAAGCTTCCCTTCTTGGGCAGACGCGAACTTCCCCCATTCGGAGATATCCATACTCTGCCCGCCGATGGCGTTGCGGACGCGCTCGGCCTGGCTCAACGCATGGGCCGCATCGCAGCCCGGCACGATGATGAGGAACTCCTCTCCCCCGTAACGGCCTACGGTGTCGTAAGGCCGCACAATGGGGCGGACGCGGCGGGCCGCTTCCCGCAGCACCGCGTCCCCGGCCAGGTGACCGTAAGTCTCGTTGATATTCTTGAAGTTATCAATCTCGGTGAGGATGAGGCCCACGTGGCTTCCCTCGCGGCGCACGCGAGCCAACTCGCGCAGCAGCGTATCCAGGATGGAGGCACGGTTGGCAAAGCCCGTGAGCGGGTCGTGGGTAGTCTGATAACCAATGGCCGCATGGGCGCTCTGCAATTCCTCCTGCAACTCCAGAACGCGCTTGGCGAGACGGAGGCGGATCATCAATTCATTCAAATCGAGAGGCTTCATCAGGAAGTCGTCGGCACCGGCCTTCATCCCCTCGAGCATGTCCTGTTCCTGGCCCTTGGCCAGCATCAGGAGAATGTAGACGTAGGGTAACTCGGTGTGTCTCCGCGCCTCGCGGCAGATCTCCAGGCCATCCATGCCCGGCAACGTCCGATCCAGAATGGCTAATCGCGGGCCGTCCCGCTTTTGCAGCTCCTGCCAGGCGTGGGCGCCATCGGAGGCCGTGAGGACCTCGTGGTCCCACTTGGGGAGCGTGGTTTCGAGCATGCCGCGGACAACACCTTCCTCTTGGGCAATCACGATTTTCATGCACGCGCCTCCTCCCTCAGGGCGGCAAGCGCCGACCGGAGGCATTCAATTTCCCTTCGCTTGCGCCAGATCAGCTTCCTCGACTGGGTGAGCAGGTCGCGGTGACCCAGCATTTGAAGTCTCGGGGCCGCCTCGAAAGCCGCGTGGGCTGGCGGCAGCAAATCGCGGCGCACCGCAGTTTCCCACAGCGCAGGTAACAGTCTCGCACAGCCGTCAAGGAAAAGCGCCCCGATTTTCCCAGAAGTCGCGGGTTGCCGTCAACGCGGGCCAGAGAGGCTCGCGTCCCGGCCCGCCGCGGGTCAGGAGGCCCGGCGACGGTTCGAGCCTGTAGGTGAGGAGGGAATGCGAAGTTCCACCGCTGTTGCCAGCTCCACGCAGTTGCGCCCTCGGCTCTTGGCCCGATAAAGCGCCGTGTCGGCGGCGCGCAGGAGCAAGTCGGGGTCTACCTCTGTGACTGGTTCGCTTGCAGCCACCCCCAGGCTGAGAGTGACGGGAATGGGGCCTTCAGGTGTGTCGACGGGCTCCTTCAGGATGCGGGCTCGCAGTCTCTCCGCCTGAAGTATCGCGTTCTGGGCGGTGCATCCCGGAAAGACAATCAAGAACTCCTCTCCCCCAAAGCGCCCGGTCACGTCGTAGCCGCGCACGGCGGAAGAAAGCCGGTGGGCGACCTCGCGCAACACCACGTCGCCGGTAAGGTGCCCGTACATGTCGTTGACCTGTTTGAAATGATCGATGTCGGCCATGATGACCGTGACGGGTGTTCCCTGCCGTTCTCCCCGGCTGAGTTCCCGGCGCAGCAAGTCAAGGGTCGCCCCGCGGTTCCACAGGCCGGTCAGCGAATCGTGCGTCGCTTGCACCCGCAGCGTTTCTTGCAAGTCGAGGATGCGAATCCCCGCGCGCAGGCGGGCTCTCAATTCTTCGGCATCGAACGGCTTGGTCAGGAAGTCGTCCGCGCCCGCCTCCAGGCCCTTGACAAGGTCTTCCTTCTCGCTCTTGGCCGTCAGGAGGAGAAGGTAAACGTAGCGTTGATCGCCGAGGCTTCTGACCGCGCGACAGATCTGCGGGCCGTGCAGGCCGGGCATGACCCAATCGAGGATGGCCAACCGCGGCGCATCCTCGCGTTGGAGCACTTCCCAGGCCTTGTCGCCGTCCTCCGTGACCACAACGTCATAACCCCATTTCTTCAGCGTGGCTTCGAGCATGCGGCGGGAAACGGCATCATCTTCGGCAATCAAGATCCCCATGGGGACCGGTCCTTGTCTGTCCCGTTCACCACTTGACTGCTTTCCGCATTTTCGAGTCCGAGACGATGACATTTAAAGAGTGGCTATTTTTATCCGCCGCTCGGGGGCGGCGCTTGGGGTGTAGTTCCCAACAGACGTGACAGAGTACGATAGAGCTCGTCCAGGTCCACGGGTTTGGGGAGGAATTCGTCTGCACCGAGATCTTTTACCCTAGGAACCATTTCTGGATCAATGCTGCCGCTTAATATAATCACTGGAATCTGACTGGTTTTTGTGGAAGTTTTCAGTTGCTTCAGAACCGCGATACCGGTCCCTCCCGGCATTTGAATATCAAGAATAATCACGTCGGGAAGGGTCTTAATGGCGGCTATCCATGTCTGTACCGCATCATACGCCACGGTCACTTTAAATCCCTTTGCCTTGAGACGGGTGGCGAGCATTAAGGTTTGGACCCGGTCATCATCCGCAACCAGGGCGGTCATTTCGAGCCCCTCTTTGCGAACCCCTCCAAGACCGGCTTGAGGCGTTCGATTTCTTGCTGGAGCACTGCATATGCTTCCTGGGCCTCTGCCAAGTCCCCCTGGCGGCCCGACATTTCCAGCCTGGAGGCTGCCTCGAAAGCGGCGTGGGCGGCAAAGTTGCCTACAGAGCTCTTCAGGGCGTGCGCGGCGTACTCCAGCGCTTTAGCGTCCCCGCGCGTCACAGCCTGGCGCACGGCTGACAACAGTCTCGCAGTGTCGGCAAGAAAAAGTCGCGCCAGTTCCCCCAGAAGTTTTGCGTCGCCGTCAACGCGCGCCAGGGCTGTGACTCGATCGAGGATCTCCTCCGGGCGCGGTTCTGCCGGCACGCTCTCGCGCGTCTCCACCGCAGGCAGAACTGCGCCCTCCACGGCCGCCAAAAGTTCTTTTGCCTGGATGGGTTTGGCGAGGTAGTCGTCCATCCCGGCCGCCAAGCAGCGTTCGCGGTCGCCCTTCAGGGCGTGGGCGGTGATGGCAATGATCGGCAGGTGTCTGCCCGTCGCCTTCTCCTTCTGGCGAATAGCCGCGGTGGCCTCAAGGCCATCCATCTCGGGCATTTGCACGTCCATTAAGACCACGTCGAACCCGCGGGAGGTGGCCTTTTCCAGCGCCTCCAGTGTCTCCTGGCCGTTTCTGGCCACCGCCACCGTGTGCCCCTGCTTTTCCAGCAGGCGAACCGCCAGCTCTCGGTTGACGACGTTATCCTCTGCGACCAGGACACGGAGCTTTCGCCGGGCTTCCCGCAGAGAATGCCGGGTGAGGACGGTGGGCCGCTCTCCCTCCCGCGAGGGCCTCCCGAGGGCCACAAGGATAGCCTCCAAGAGCTCGGACTGGCG
>JALHUF010000130.1 GCA_022866195.1 Terriglobia bacterium | reverse complement strand
CTTCGATGACCGTTCCCAACTTGGCGATAAACTCGGCTTTGGAACGCGCGCGGCAAAGGGCTCTGTAGTTAGCGGCGACTGAGGTTCCCGAGCGCAAGAGTTGCTTCCCCAGGATGCGTACCTCGTCGGACTTGGGCAGGGATCGAAACAGTCTGATGACTCGCAAGGCGAATTGCTTGGTTCGTTGCCTCAACTCCTCCGGCTGGCTCATGGGTCAGTTCACTCAATCACTCACTCACGCAATCACTCAATTGACACCACTCGTGCCACGCGGACGGCCGGGATAGCGCGGATTTCCGTAAGCACGGCCTCGGGGATGGGGTTGTCCACGTTGACGAGGCCGATGGCCTCGGCGGCCTTCTGGCTGCGGCCCAGGGCGAAGTTGGCGATGTTGATGTTGCGATCGCCCAGGAGCGTCCCCACGCGCCCGATGACGCCCGGCACGTCCTGGTTGCGGATGAAAAGGATGACACCGCGCAGCGGGGCCTCCACATCGATATCGTTGATGCCCAGAATGCGCAGCTCGCCGCGCAGGCCCAGCATGCCGAGCACCGAGGCGGAATCCGTTTCCGTGCGCAGCGCGATGCCAAGGGAGTTGGAAAACGCCGCCCGGTGCGCGCTGCGCAACTCCGTCACCTCGACACCGCGCGCCTGCGCGAGCGTGCCCGCGTTCACCAGGTTCGCCTGCTCGGAAAGGACGCAGTTGAGGATGCCTTTCAGCACGGCGTTCTTCACCAGATGGGTGTTGAGTTCCGCCAGGCCGCCGTCGTAGCTGATGTGAATCTCTTCCAGTCGCCCTGGGGCGATCTGCGCCACGAAGGCGCCGAGTTTCTCTCCCAACTGAATGTAAGGCTCGAGCTTCTTGTACTCTTCCGGCGAAATCGTCGGCATGTTCACCGCGTTGCGGGCCACGCCCTGGAGCAGGTAGTCACGTACCTGTTCGGCGATGCGGACGCCCACAATTTCCTGCGCCTCCTCGGTCGAGCCGGCGATGTGCGGCGTAGCGATGACGTTCGGGTGCGCCGCCAGACGGAAGTCCTTGGGCGGCTCATTCTCGAAGACGTCCAGAGCCGCGCCAGCCACCTGGCCGCTTTCGAGCGCCTGAAGCAGATCCTCCTCATGGATCAATTCTCCGCGCGCGCAGTTCACGATGCGGACGCCCGGCTTCGCCAGAGCCAGCGTCTGCGTGTTGAGCAGATGGTGCGTCTCCGGCGTCGCCGAGGCGTGCACGCTGATGAAGTCGCTCGCCTTCAGTAACTCCTCCAGCGCCACCAGCCGCACGTTCTGCTCGCGCGCCATCAGCGAAGAAACATAAGGGTCATGGGCGATGACCTCCATTTGGAAGGCCTGAGCCAGCCGCGCCACTTCCATCCCGATCTTGCCTAGACCGATCAGGCCGATGGTCTTCGCGCGCAGCTCCGTGCCCATCAATTTCTTTTTCTCCCAGCGGCCCTGCTTGAGGGCGCTGTCGGCTTGGGGGATGCGGCGGACCAGGGCCAGCATCAGCGCCACCGCATGTTCGGCGACGGCAACCGCGTTGCCGCCCGGCGTGTTCATCACCACGATGCCCTTCTTCGTAGCGGCATCGAGGTCCACGTTGTCCACGCCCACGCCGGCCAGCCCGATGGCGCGCAGGCGCTCGGCGTGTTCGAGCAACTGCGCCGTTACCTTGGTGGCGCTGCGCACCACAAGAGCGTCGGCGTCGCGGATTTCGTCCGCCAGCGAAGCGCCGGCCTTCCCGGGCAGATTCACGACCGCAAAAGATCTCTCGGCTTGGAGCAGCTCGAGAGCGCGTTCGGAGATATTGTCAGCAACGAGGATTTTCATGGCCATAGTCGCAGACTGTGTAAGGGCGCGGCATGCCGTGCTGCTACAGGTTCAGACTGCCTGATGCATGTAAGCTTCCTGCGCGGCGCGGACGCCGCTACCGAGTTCAACCTTGTATCCGAGTTTCAGAAGGACAATCTCCAACGCCGCGAGGACAGCGAAGAGATCCACCACATCGTAATAGCCCAGGTGCGCCAAGCGGAAGATTTTGCCCTTCATGCTCCCCTGGCCGTTCGCAACGATGGCGCCGAAGCGATTCCGCAACTCCTTGATGATCGCGCCGGAATCCATTCCTTCCGGAGCGCAGACAGCGGTGGCGGCGTTAGCCGGCGAGCGGGCCGCGAACAGTCTCAGGCCGAGCGCCTGCGCGGCCTCGCGGGTGAGCGACGCCAGCAGGGCGGCGTTGGCAATGAGGTTCTCGCGCCCGAGCTGCTTGATGTACTCGAGCGCGGCGTGCAGGCTGATAATGAGCGTCGTCGCGGGCGTGTAAGCTGTCTCGCCCTTCGCCTGATTCTTCCGTTCTTTGGCGAAGTCGAAGTAGTAGCGAGGCAATTTCGCCTGGGCAATCAAGCCCCACGCCTTCTCACTGATGCTGGCGAAGGCCAGACCGGGCGGGATCATCACCGCCTTCTGCGAGCCGCCAATGACGATATCCAAACCCCACTCGTCGGGTCGCAGGTCGGTGGTGCCGAGTCCGGTGATGGCATCAACCACCAGGCACGTCGCCGGGTAATTCTTGACCGCTTCACCGAGCGACTGCACATCGTTCATCACCGCCGTGGAAGTTTCCGTAGCCTGAATGTACACGGCGCGGAAGGGTCCCTCGCTGGCCAGTTTCTGCTTCATCGCTTCGATGTCAACCGGCCCACCGTAGGGCGACTCAACTTTCACCGCCTCAATCCCATAGGCCTCGGCCAGACCCAGCCAACGCTCGCCGAACTTGCCCGCCGTTCCCACCAGGATACGCTCCCCGGGCGATATGAGATTGGAGACGGCGCCTTCCATGGCTCCCGTGCCGGAACTGGCAAACACCAGGACGTCATTCTTCGTGTTGAAGTAGTACTTCAGCAGCTCCAGCGTCTCCGCCATGATTCTGCGGAAAGCTTCCGTGCGATGATGGACGTTGGCGGCGGTGAGCGTGCGCGCCTGGGCCTCCATCAACAGCGGGGTGGGACCAGGAGTAAAAAGTCTCTCTTTAATGATTCCAGGCATGAGTTCGCTTCCTGTATCGAATGGGTTTGCCTCGGAGGAACCTTCCTTGACGGACCCAATTGGGGCCTACTAGTTGTCTGGGCTGTCTGAGCCGAAGCTAGCCAGTCTAGGGGAAGGCAGAGGGATTGTCAAACAACGCGCGATGGCCAACTCTCTTGCTTAGCGCAGAATCGAAACGCGGGATGGCGGCGTCTACGCTTCCTTTTGCAGAAGCTGCGGAATCCGCCCTATCTCAACCACGGGGCGGCGCCTTTATTGACATCTTGGGGCCGAGGCGCTACAAGCGAGAGACCACAGACGACCGTGGTACCGGCGAATTGCCGGAAAACCTGGGGAGGACATTGTGAGAATTCGGAGACTCGTGCTGGCGTGTGGAATGATGCTCATGCAAATCGCGGGCCTGCAGCTCGTAGCCCAGCAGGCCAAGCCGCCTGACCGGAAGCCGCCGGCCCAACCCGTTCCGACCTCAGCGCGTGTCTGGAGGTCAATCACCACGCGCAGGGAATACCGGGTGTGGGTGGAGAATGATCGTCTTCACACCGAGTGGGTCAACCTTCCCCCCGCGGCGGTTCAGGCCGGGGCCTACGTGCGCAGTGAGTCCCAGCGCGCGGGATCGAAGTGGGTTGGGACGGTGCGCAGCTATTTGCCCTGCGATACCACCGAGGCCAGCGGGCGAGTCAGCAACCGATGTCGGCTTCTGACGAAGATCGAATTCACTGCCCTGACCCCCGACCGCATCACCGGGCGCGCGGAGGCCCTGCGGAGGTGGGATTGCGCGCGGTGCCAGATCCTGGAAACGGTTTGGAAGGAGTTCGAGTGGGTCCCCAAAGAAGGGGCAGAAGGCAGCCGGCAGAAGGCGGAGGGCAGTAAGCAGTAGGCGGCAAGCAGACGTAAGAGGGGCAAGAGACTCCCCCACGCAGAGTCGTCTCACCCAGCAGCTTCAGCCGGCTTTGATTTTCTTGATCTCTTCGATCAGGGGCGGGACGATTTCGAAAAGGTCGCCGACGATCCCGTAAGTGGCGAGTTCGAAGATCGGCGCCTCCTTGTCCTTGTTCACGGCCACCACGGTGCGAGATCCCTTCATGCCCACCTGATGCTGGACGGCGCCGGAAACGCCCAGTCCAATGTAGAGTTTGGGCGCGACCGTCTGTCCGGAACTGCCAATCTGCCGGTCCATGGGCAACCAGCCGTTGTCGCAAATGGGCCGCGAGGCGCCGACCTCCGCCCCCAGGGCTTCCGCCAGCTTCTGGACGAGTTCGAGGTTTTCCGATGCCTTGATGCCCCGCCCTACGGCGACAATGATTTCGGCCTGGGACAGGTCCACGGCCTGCTTGGTCTCGCGAAAGCGCTCGCCGGGTTTGGTGCGAATGGCGCCGGGAGACAGCGTCGTGGGAACCGAAGTGACCTTGGCGGGGGCGGGCCCTCGCCGGACCGAATCTTCGCGGAACGCCGAGGCCTGAAACGACACGAGGTAGGGTGGGTCGCCAACGAACTCCACATCGGCGCAATACTTGCCCTGGAAGACCTGGCGAACGAAAACCAGCCTTCCGCCCTCTTCCCGGTAGCTCAGACAATCGCTCACCAAAGCGCGGTCCAGAGCGGCGGCGAGTGTTGGTGCAAAGTCCCTCACCTGATAGGTGTGGCTGAAAACCACGAAGCGCGGCTGGCGGTCGCGGATCACCTCGCGAAGCGTGTGGGTGTAACCATCCGCCGTGTATTCGGCGAGCAAAGGCGAGTCAACCTGCAAGACTTCCTGAAGCTCCACTGCGGCGAGTTCCGCCGCTAAGGCGGAAATGCCATGACCCAAGAGGATCGCCGCGACCGGTGCTGCGAGTTCCCCCCCCAGGCGCTGCCCGGCAGCGAGCGCCTCCCATGTGGGCCGGGTCAGCTTCATGCCCTGGTGCTCGGCGAAAACCAGGATCTCGTTGGACATGATTTGAAAAACAGGGTGAAGCGTGAAGGTTAAAGTATGAAACAGCCCGTCACGTTCGGTGTTCGTACTTCAGCCTTCACACTCTACAGTTCGTACTTCTTATTCGCCCTCCGGCGTCGGGCCGACAAAGCCTTTGCTGCTGGGCTCGGGCTTCTCCGCTCTCTCGGGTTTGTCAATCTTCTCGACCTTCTCGGGCTTCCTGGCTTTCTCGGCGCTGGGTGCGGCGGACGACGCCAGGGACTCGCAAACCAACTCCAGCGGAATCGTCTTGTAGAACTTTCCCGCTTCGAATTTCTTGATCTGGTCGCGCCAGACGGGATTGCTCCGCGCGGCTTCCAGAGCGGCCTGATCCCGCCAGAAGACCAGCCAGAGGTACTCGGGTTTGCGCGCCTCGAACACCTTAATGAAGTGGGCATCCAGGCAACCGTTGATTTTCTTCAACGCCGGCAACGTGACCTGCCGGCCAAACTACTCGTACTCGTCCGCGCGCTTCTTGCGGGCCCGCATTCTCCAGATATGGATGAACATAATCACTCCTTTCGCAGCTAGAGCACCCGCGATTCGTTCTTGAGTTTGTCCACCAACCGGGCGGCAATCTCCTTGGGGCTGCCCTGGAGGAACTCGGTCTGGCCTTTCTTGGCGGGGACGTACACCTTGGAGACTTTCTGCCTTGGTGCCAGGTCCTCCGGGGTCAGTCCCAGGTCCGCCGGTGTCAACTTCTGAACAGGTTTGTTCTTGGCCGCCATAATCCCTTTCAACGTGGCGTAACGCGGTTTGTTGATCCCTGATTGGATAGTGAGGAGGGCAGGCAATGGCATCTCAATCCACTGGAACCAGCCCGCTTCCAGTTCCCGTTTCACCCTGAGCGCATTTCCGTGAACCTGGATTTCCATGATGATGGTGGAGTGCGGGAAGCCGAGTAGTTCCGCCAGCAGCACGCCGGTCTGCGCGTAGCCCCAGTCGTCGGACTGCAAACCGGTCAGGACCAAGTCGGGGTTCTCCTTGCGGATTGCCTGGGCCAGAGCGCGCGCTACGCCGCAGGGATCCAGGCCCTCGAGCGCTGGGTTGTCCAGGTGCAGAGCCCGCTCGGCCCCTTTGGCCAGCGCCTCCTTGATGGCCGCCTGGGCGCGCGCCGGCCCCAGGCAACAGACCACCACTTCCCCGCCATGTTTTTCCTTCAGCCGCAGGGCTTCTTCCAGAGCATACAAGTCCGGCTCGTTGATGGCAAAGCTGAGGTCTGCTTCCTGGATCCAGGTTCCCGCCGCGTTCAAGCGCAACGGCGCATCGTGTGCGGCGACCTGCTTCAAACAAACGACGATTTTCATTGTCGGAAGCTATCAGCGATCAGCAGTCATCCCTTGGCTTACAGCCGCACCACCTGCGGGTGAGAGTTGAAGGCTGCCGGCTGAAAGCTCCTTCAACCCGTATACCGCTTGAGAAGCAGCACTGCGTTAGTACCACCAAAGCCAAACGAATTGGAAAGCACATACTCGACCGCACCCTTGCGCGCCTGGTTGGGAACGTAATCCAGGTCGCAGTCCGGATCGGGATTTTCGTAGTTGATCGTCGGCGGCAGAACTTGGTCACGGATGGCCAACACCGAGAAGCCCGCCTCGAGGCCGCCGGCGCCGCCCAGCAGGTGGCCAGTCATCGATTTGGTGGAGCTAACGGCCACCTTGTAGGCGTGGTCTCCGAACACCTTCTTGACGGCCAGCGTCTCCAGCCGGTCGTTGTACGGCGTCGAGGTGCCGTGGGCGTTGATGTAGTCCACCTGCTCGGGGGCAACCTTTGCGTCCGCCAGCGTCAGGCGCATTGCGCGCACAGCTCCGCCAGCGTCTTCCGAGGGTTGCGTTATGTGGAAGGCATCGCCCGTCATGCCATAGCCGACCACCTCGGCCCAAATGGGGACCCCGCGCCGCAGAGCAAAGCCCAGTTCTTCGAGAATCAGGATCCCCGCCCCCTCCCCGACCACGAAGCCGTCGCGGTCGCGGTCGAAGGGCCGGCTGGCTTTTTCCGGCTCCCCGTTGCGCGTGGACAGCGCGCGCATGGAAGCGAACCCGCCCACCCCCATGGGCGTGATGGCGCCCTCCGCGCCCCCACAAATCATCACGTCGGCGTCGCCCCGCTGAATCAGCCGGAAGGAGTCCCCCAGGGCGTGCGTGCTGGAGGAACACGCTGTGCAGGTGGCCGAATTCGGCCCCTTGGCCCCCCAGCGGATGGAGACAAACCCGGAGGCCAAGTTCGCAATGGCCGCCGGAATGAAGAAGGGAGATATCTTGCGCGGCCCGCCCTGCATCAGGGCGGTGTGCTCCCGCTCGATGACGTCGAACCCCCCGATCCCGGAGCCGATGTAGACCCCTGTCCGCTCGGCAATGTCGGGCGTGATCTTGAGGCCCGCGTGTTCCACCGCAAACTGCGCCGCCGCCAGGGCAAACTGGATGAACAGACCCATCTTCTTCACTTCTTTCTTCTCCACGTACAGAAGAGGGTCGAAGCCCTTGACCTCCGCAGCGAAGGTCACCGGAAATCCGGTGGTGTCAAAGTGCGTGATGGGCGCAGCGCCACTTTTGCCGGCCAGGATGCCTTGCCAGGTTTCTTCCCTGCCGATGCCCAGGGGGCTGACAAGCCCCACGCCCGTCACGACCACTCTTCGTGCCAAGATACATTCCTCCTGTGGCAGCCTGACGCGGGCGGCTAGCTCTTGGGAGTCTTCACGTGGGACTGGATATAGTCGATGGCGTCTTTAACCGTGGTTATCTTCTCTGCGTCCTCGTCGGGGATCTCGATCTCAAACGCCTCTTCGAACGCCATCACGAGTTCGACGATATCCAGCGAATCGGCCCCCAGGTCGTCAATAAAGTGCGCCGTGGGGGTCACCTCGGCTTCGTCCACGCCGAGCTGCTCCACAATAATCTGCTTGACCTTCTCATCAAGTGAAGCCATCCGTCTCTCCTCCTCATTCCGTGGGGCGGCCATTCTAACTGTGCTTTGGGCTAGATTCAAGCACCACAAGAACAGTGACTAGTGACGAGGGGCGAGCAAGAACCGCAAGCGCTCTCCTGGGCTTGTCACTTGTCACTCTTCACTCGTCACTGCTCTTACGCCATGTACATCCCGCCGTTGATATTCAGCACGTGCCCGGTGATATAGCTCGCTTCCTCGGAAGCGAGAAACCGTACCCCGCAAGCGATGTTGTGGTCGGTGCCCATGCGTCCCAGCGGGATCAGGCTCAACATCCTCTGGCGTACCGCCTCGGGCAGGTTCTCGGTCATGGCAGTGGCGATGAATCCTGGGGCAACCGCATTGACCGTGATGTTCCGGCTGCCGACTTCCGCGGCCACCGCCTTGGTCAGGCCAATGATACCCGCTTTCGAAGCGACGTAGTTGGCTTGGCCGGCATTTCCGGCCTGGGCCACGACCGAGGCGATGTTGATAATGCGCCCGTACCGCTGCTTAACCATGCCCGGCAACACCGCCCGCGTGCAAAGGAAGGCGCCGTTCAGGTTCACCCGCAGGACCAGATCCCAGTCCTCGGGTTTCATGCGCATCAGCAGGTTGTCTTTGGTGATCCCCGCGTTGTTCACCAGGACATCGATCTTGCCGAAGACTTCCAGAATCTTGTCGACCGCTGCTTTGACCGAATCGGGGCTGGAGACATCCAGGGGAAGCGCCAGGCCTTTTCTCCCCAGGGCTTCAATCTCTTTGGCCACCGCCTGAAGTTGCTCGAGTTTGACGTCGCCTCCGGCAATATCGGCGCCCGCTTCCGCCAGCGCTAAGGCGATGGCCCTGCCAATACCCTGGGCAGCGCCCGTCACCAAGGCCACTCGTCCTTCAAGGTTCATGGTTGTTCCTCCCGGATTCAGCTAGCCGCCAGCCGCGCCAAGACCCCCTGCAAGGACGCCAGGTCTTCCACGTGCAGACCTTCGGCTTGGCGATCGATTTGCTTGAGCAGTCCCGCAAGCACCTTCCCCGGACCCACTTCCACGAAGAGTTCCACGGCTTGCGTACGCAGCACGCGGATCGACTCCTCCCACCGGACCGGGATAGTCACCTGGCGCTTCAGCCCGTCGCGCACGGCCAGCGCCGAACGCACCACCTGCGCATCCACGTTGTTTACCAGCGGTATCTGCGGGTCGGCGATCTGCGCGGCTTCCAGGTCCTGCGCCAAGCGCTCCTGAGCGGACTGCATGAGGGCACAATGAAAGGGCGCACTTACGTTCAACAGGACGGCTCGGCGCGCACCGCGTGCCTTGGCCAGCTCCACCGCCCGCGCCACCGCCGCCGCGTGGCCCGCAATCACGACCTGACCCGGGGAGTTCAAGTTGGCCGGTGAGACAACCTCGCCTTGGCCCGCCTCCCGGCAAACCGCCTCTACTGCCGCCACCTCCATCCCCAGCAGCGCCGCCATGGCGCCGCGCCCAACGGGTACGGCTTCCTGCATGTACTGCCCACGCTTGCGCACCAGCCGTACCGCGTCGCCCAGACGCAGAGCGCCAGCCACCACCAGTGCTGAGTACTCACCCAGGCTGTGCCCTGCCATGTAGTCCGCCCGAATGCCTCTTTCCCGCAACACTTCCGCCGCTGCGATCGACACCGCCAGGATGGCTGGCTGGGTGTTGGCTGTGAGCTGAAGATCTTCTGCCGGACCTTCAAAACACAGTCTAGACAAGGCAAAGCCCGCTGCCCGGTCAGCCTCCTCGAACACGCGGCGCGCGGCGGGAAACGTCTCCGCCAGTTCCCGGCCCATGCCGGGATACTGCGACCCTTGACCGGGAAACAGGAAAGCTATCTTGGGCAAGCAGACCCCTGTAAGAGTTGGGTCATTGAGTGATTGAGTCATCGGGCCATTAACTGATCCTAACTTCCAGCTTGCCCCCTCCGTAGGTCAATGATTCAATGGCTCAATCACTCAATCACACAATTACTTCACCAGCGCATCAGCACTGCACCCCAGGTTACCCCAGCGCCAAAGGCAGACATCAGAATGAGGTCGCCCTTTTTGACGCGCCCACTTCGCACGCATTCGTCCAGGCAGATCGGGATGGAAGCCGAGGAAGTGTTTCCGATGCGGCTGATGTTGGAATAGACCTTGTCGGGACTTACGCCGAGGCGTTCCTGGACCGCATCGGTGATGCGCTGGTTAGCTTGGTGAGGAATAAAAAGGTCCAATTCCTCGGCGCTGACTCCGGCTTTCTTAAGAACCCGCCGCGACACCTCTTCCATGCTGCGCACTGCCACCTTGAACAGCTCGTTGCCGCGCATTTTAATGTAATGCTCCCGGGCCTCAACGGTCTCGCGGCTCGTAGGCTTCACAGTTCCACCCGCGGGAATATAGAGATGGTCAGAGTAGGCGCCTTCCGTGTGCATCTCTTCCCCCAAAATTCCCGAGGGTGGCGACGCCGGGCCCAGCACGCCTGCCGCTACTCCGTCCCCGAAGAGCACGCAGGTGGCGCGGTCTTGGTAGTCCACATAGCGGGAGAGCAATTCCGCGCCGATCACCAAGGCATACTTGACCTTCCCGGTGGTGATGAACTGGTCAGCCACCGTGACCCCAAACAGGAACCCCGAGCATGCCGCCGCTAGATCAAACGCGCAGCAAGGAGGTGCTCCCAGGTCGCGCTGGATAAAGGCGGCCGTGGCCGGCAGGGGCATATCCGGCGAAATGGTGGAGCAGATGATGAGGTCCAAGTCTTTTGGCTTGATTCCGGCCATGTCCAGCGCTTTTCGAGCCGCCTGGACGGAAAGCATGGACGTGGTCTCGTGCGGCGCGGCCAGCCGACGCTCCTTGATACCCGTCCGCGTCGTGATCCACTCGTCGGACGTATCCACCAGTTTCTCTAAGTCCTGATTGGTAAGCACCTTTTCGGGCACCGCCGCCCCAGTGCCCAGAATCCCTGCCAAAGCCATGTTCACTCCCGTCCGGAGTTCCAAACTAGAAACTCGAAATTCGAAACTCGTAACCCGCCATTCGAACGGGCGATTTTCGAACTTCGATTTTCGCGTTTCGTCTTCCGCTCTGAAGGCTGCCCCTAGGTTCTTCCCCAGGAGGCTCCGGCCAGCTCACGCTGAATCTTCTCGTTCACACACCCGGCGGCGAATTCCGCCGCCACGCGAATGGCGTTCTTGATGGCGTTGGCGTTCGACCTGCCGTGACAGATGATGCAAACCCCGCGCACCCCCAGCAGGGGCGCTCCGCCGTACTCGGAATAATCGGCCCGCTTCTTGAAGTCCCGCAGGGCCTTCCGCGCCAGGACGTAGCCCACCTTGGCGCTCAGGGTACTGGAGAGCGCATCTCGTAGTATGCCCGAAAGCACCTCCGCAACTCCCTCGCTAGCTTTCAACACGACGTTGCCGGTGAAGCCGTCGGCGACGGTCACGTCCACGCGGCCGTTGTAGAGGTCTCGGCCCTCGACATTCCCGATGAAGTTCAACGGCAGTTTCTTGAGCCGCAGATGCGTCTGCCGAGCCAAGTCATTTCCTTTGTGCGCTTCCTGGCCGATGGACAGCAGGCCCACGCGCGGCCGCTTCACTCCGAAAATCGCCCGGTAATAAATCTCGCCCATTACGGCAAATTGCTCCAGGTTCGCCGGACTGCAATCGGCGTTGGCCCCCACATCGAGCAGAACCGAGGCCGTACCTTTCGAGGTCGGGAAGACCGCTGCCAAAGCCGGCCGTTCGACGCCCTCCAACGCCCCCAGCGTTATCTTCGCAGTGGCCATGACGGCGCCCGTGTTACCTGCGCTGATGAACCCGTCCGCCTTGCCTTCCCGTACCAGCCGGGCCGCTACCCGGAGGGAGGAGTCACGCTTCCGGCGAAAGGCCTTGGCGGCTGCCTCTGACATGGTGACGGCCTCGCTGGCATGCACTACCTCGATGTCCAGCCCCCGCGCCTCCCGGCGCCCCAATTCGCGCCCCAGAACATCCTGCGGGCCAACTAGCACAACTTCGGCCAGCCGCTCACGCACGGCCAGGATGGCGCCTTCCACTTCCGGCCCTGGCGCCGCGTCCGTTCCCATGGCGTCAACGGCGATTCGTCGCATGATCGAGGCAGGTTCCATGTGTCCGGCTACGAAGACCAGCCAAGTGAAGAGGGTTCACTCCGCCAGTCCACGGGTCCCAGGCTCGTCAGCTCCTGGCACCTCACACTTGTGTCTTCCTAGGCTGATTCTTCCACCAGAATCACTTCGCGTCCGCGGTAGTAACCGCAGTGCGGGCAAGCCTGATGGGGCAGCTTTGGCTCGTGGCAGTGTGGGCACTCGGCCAGCGATGCCTGGACCAGATGGTCGTGCGCCCGTCGGCGGTTCCGCCGCGCCTTAGAATGTCGCCTTTTGGGATTTGGCATAAGTCTTTTCTTTCCAAGCGAATGGCTTGCTTACAGGCCCAGGAAACCTCCCCGTGTCTCCAGGAATTCAATCCCAGTGCCGCAATAGATCAAGACAATCGAGGCAGCCAAATTGTCGTCTTTTCCATGCACCGGCACTCGCCCTATCCGCCCTTGAGGGTGGCAAAAGGCGAATCTTCGCGAGATGCCGGACACCGACACGCCTCCCGGTTTCGATCCGCGCCGCAAGTGGGGCAGAGCCCCAAGCAATCAGGCTGGCAAATCACCTTCATGGGGACGGAGAGAATAACCTGTTCGCTTACCACGTCGGCCAAGGCGATTCCGTCGCCCGAGTAAAAACCGACCTCAAGTTCGTCCTCGGGAACCTCGACCTCTTCCTCGCGGGCGATGGTTCTCAAGGGGCGGTAGAACAGATCGAAATCGCGCTCCACGGGGAGTTCGACTGGCCCCAGGCACCGGGCGCAGGAGGCCTTCAGCCGCGTTCCGAGATGGCCGCGAATCCGAATCTCTGAACCAACTAATTCCGCCACCATGTCCACTTGCAGCGGCCCCGCCTGATGGAACTCCGCTCCTCGGCAATCCAAGGCCCCCGGAGCATAGGTCTTCGAGACCACGATCTGGTGAAGCTCCAGCTCTTGGAGCGTAAGCAGCACGGCAGCCGCGATGAACACGAATCTTTCATTATAGCCCCCGCCGACGGATTGTCAAGACAGGCGCAAAGAACGAGCACTTGCGAGTGACCGACCAACCGGTCGGTCGCTAGTTGCAGGCCGTCCCTTACCGCACCTGCCATACTCGCCACCCGGGCAAGCTCCGCGCCCGCCGGGGCCAAGCTCCCCTCCGCTAGCTCCCCGTCCCCTCAGGTTCACGCCACTGGCCCCAGGTGCAGATACCTGTTGCGGTATGGGTGAGGCGGAGCGAAGAGGCACCGAACGACTCCTGTTGGCCATCCCCATCCGGGTCATTTCGTTTGGCACAGAGAGCAGGAGTTTTACAGAGGAAACTTGTACCGTTGAGGTGAACCGCGCCGGAGCCCGCATTGCTCTACAACATCGGGTAGCCTCGGGTGATACTCTCCGGATTATCAATCTGGAGAATCTCTCCGAGGCCGATTTCCACGTGTTGGGGCCTACCCGCCTGGACAGAGAGGAAGTCGCCGAGTGGGGGGTGGAGTGCCTGGAACCGGGAAGAAACATCTGGGGCATCGATTTCCCCCCGCCCCTCGCCGCCGAGAAGTCGGAAGCTGGCGCTCTCCTACGGTGTCAGGGCTGCGGCAAGCAGATGCTCTCCGTGCTCACGCTGATGGAGTTGGACATCCTCGATACGACCGGCGGTCTCCCACGTCTTTGTGACCACTGCGGCCAGCTCTCCTCCTGGGCTTACGCTGACGTGGAGCGCCGTCCCCAAGCTCCGCCGCCCGCAGACCCCGCGGTTTCTCCACCGGCCGCCGAGCCGGCGGTTTCCTCACCCCAAGCACAGGAACCGCGCGGAGGAATCGAGAGGCGCGCACATAAGCGGTTGCCCCTGAAGCTCCCAGTTGTGGTCCGCACCCACGAGGGCGAACAGGAATTCGCCAAGACCGATAATATCTCCAAAGGGGGCTTGGCGGTCTGTCTAAGCATGAAGCTGGCTGTCGGTGAAATCGTGATGGTAATCTGCCCGTATACCGAGGGGGACCAGAATCTCGAGCAGAGGGCCGAAGTCCGGCGACGCGTGACCTTCTATGCCGGCAACCGGTGGTTGTACGGCTTCCGTTACATTCCTTGAGTGGGCCCTTCTACAGCGTGGCCGGCGGCCCTTTGGGTCTCGACAGCAAGCTTTTCTTATGTGCCGGGACGCCCGGCCGGCGCCCCCCGGCCGCGCATCCCGCAAGGCGCTGCCCCAGGCGTGGGAGAGATTTTGAGCGCCAGATTCGGATAGAATCGCTCCTTTGCGTGGCTTAGCCTGTGCGGAGGAGATTTGGCCTTTGATCCGAGAGCAGCCGCGGGCTGACAAACGACGCAGGGAAAGCAAGTATTGGTGGGCCGCGCGGGCCAGGAACGCGCGCTGGGATGGGAGTTTCGTCTTCGCGGTCCGCTCGACCGGCATCTACTGCCGCCCGTCGTGCCCGGCGCGCCGGCCCGCGCGCAAGCAGGTGATTTTCTTTGCCTTGCCCGAGGCTGCTGAGCAGGCTGGGTTCCGACCCTGCCGCCGCTGCCAGCCACGCGAAGCTCCTGCCCGTAACCCGAGCCTGGAGCTAGTCCGCCGGGTCTGCCGCACGATCGAAACAGACCTGGAAGAGCCCTACACCCTCCAGACCCTCGGCTTGCACATGGGTGTGAGCCCCGGTCACCTGCAACGAACCTTCAAGCGCCTGATGGGCATCACACCACGCCAGTACGCCGATGCACGGCGCCTGGACAAGCTGAAAGGGCGGCTGCGCGAGGGCCACAACGTTACCCGCGCCCTCTATGAAGCGGGATACGGCTCGAGCAGCCGGCTCTACGAGCAGGCCGCCGCACAGCTCGGAATGACGCCGGCAACTTATCGGCGAGGAGGACGCGGTATGGAAATTGGCTACACCATCGTCAAGGGTCGTCTGGGCCGCCTGCTGGTGGCCGCTACCGAGCGTGGCATCTGCATGGTCAGCCTGGGGGATGCGGCGGCCCAGCTTGCAGCGGCCCTGCGGCGCGAGTACCCGAATGCCACAATCCATCGCGAGGCGTCCGGGGTTGCACCGTGGGCCAAGACCATCCAGAAGTATCTCCGGGGAAATCAGCCTCGCCTCAATCTTCCTTTGGACGTCGAGGCTACGGCCTTCCAGCGACGCGTCTGGGAAGAACTCCGCCGCATACCTTACGGGAGTACGCGCTCCTATAAGGACGTGGCACGGGCCATCGGCCAGCCTCGGGCAGTGCGCGCCGTCGCGCGCGCCTGCGCCACCAACCCTGTCTCACTCGTGATTCCCTGCCACCGCGTCCTGCGCTCAGACGGCTCGCTCGGGGGCTACCGCTGGGGCCTGGAACGTAAACAAGCGCTGCTCGCGACGGAAACCAGGAAACGTCTCCGCCCTGCCTCGGCTGCGGCGCATCGTTCCTTTTTCCCGGAAACGCGTGTAAAATAACTACTCGGCTAATTTCGTTCAGCGGGATGGGCCCGGCTAGATGCGGCCGCAAGCCGCTGTGTCCAGTCTGGCAGAGTTGCCATGTTTGACGCGTTACAGGAAAAGTTCCAGCGGGTTTTCAAGACGTTGCGCGGCCAGGGCGTCCTCAATGAAGCCCTGGTTGACGAGACGCTGGGGGATGTGCGCCTGGCGCTTCTGGAAGCGGACGTCAACGTCAACGTCGTCAAGGAGCTGCTGGCGCGGGTGCGCGTCCGGGCGCTGGGGGAGGAAGTGCGCCAAAGCTTCACCCCCGTCCAGGAAGTCGTCCGTATTGTGCGCGACGAGCTGGTAGAAATCTTGGGGCGCGAGGCGGCGCTGCTGACTTTTTCCCGGGATTATCCTACCGTCTTCTTGCTGGTCGGACTGCAAGGTTCCGGCAAGACGACCACGGCGGGCAAGCTAGCGCTCTGGCTCGCGAAGAAGCGAAAGCGGCCCATGGTGGTCTCGACCGACGTCTACCGGCCCGCGGCGCGCGAGCAGTTGGCCATTGTGGCCCAGGCCGTTGAAATCCCCTGCTTCCCGGGCGAAGGAATCACCTCGCCTATCGAGCTGGCCCTGGCGGCGCGGAAGGATGCGGCGGACCGCGGGCACGACGTGCTCATTGTGGACACCGCCGGCCGCCTGCACATCGATGAGGAGATGATGCAGGAAGTGAGCGAGCTGCGCACCCGCCTGCGGCCGAGCGAGGTACTGCTCGTTGCCGACGCCATGATGGGCCAGGACGCTGTGCGCAGCGCGCAGGAATTCCACGAGCGGCTGGGAACCACCGGCGTGATTCTCACCAAGCTGGATGGCGACGCGCGCGGCGGGGCGGCGCTTTCCATCCATCACGTGACCGGCCAGCCCATCAAGTTCATCGGCGTGGGCGAGAAATACGACGCCCTGGACATCTTCTATCCGGACCGCATCGTTTCCCGCATCCTGGGCATGGGGGACATGCTTTCGCTCATCGAGAAGGCCGAGAAGACCATCGACAAGCAGCAAGCCCTGGAAGTCCAGCGCAAGATCCAGACCGATACGTTCACCTTGGGCGACTTCCGCGATCAGCTTCGCCAGATGCGCAAGCTCGGCCCCGTGGACCAGATGATGGGCATGCTGCCCAAGGTGGGAATCTTCAAAGATGCTGGTAAGATGCACGTGGACGAGAAGGAACTGATGCACATCG
>JALHUF010000129.1 GCA_022866195.1 Terriglobia bacterium | reverse complement strand
ACTTCCAGAATGTCGGGCCGTTGTAGTTTTCCCGGCCGATGGCCTGATCGTCATCGATCTGAATGTTGATCAGCGGTCCGCCCTTTTCAGCCAGCAGCGGGTTCACCAGGGATAAGACGTCGCGGTACCACTTGCGCGTGTACCTCAAGTAGGTTTCGTTCTCCAGCCATTCGCTGGCGGCCTGTTCCGACTTGTCATATTGCAGGGCGGAGAGGCGAGGATAGCGACCCTCCAGCACGGCCTGCTCCGACATGTGGTATTCGGGCCGGCGCAGGAGCCAATCGGGATAGCCCCCGTTGCGCCACTCGCTGCAAAAGAAGGGGCCCGGTCGGAAAGTGAGTTTGAAGCCCATCACGTCGATGAGTCGGAGCAGGTACTTCAGGTCGCGGCGCGGGCTGGTGCGCCCGTCAAAGTCCAGAACGTCCTCTTCCGGCTGCTGCCAGTTCCACAGGGGGTAGAGGTCGATGGTGTTGATGCCCATCGTTTTGAGGTGCGCCAGCTCTTCCGCCCAGCGATCGCGCGGAATGCGGTGATAGAAGAAGGCTGCGGCATGCTCGAAGAAAGGCTTCCCGTCCACCCAGTACTCGGGATGACCGTTCACCACGACGCACTGGTTGTTGGGAGTACCTACCACCTGGGTAATGCGGTCCCGGGCCGGAGAGTTCGGCGGCAGGATCAAGGCAAGCAGGATCGCGGAAAGGATTGTGCAGCGCATCTGGAGGCTCATAGGGAAAGTCACCTCATGGGATGAATTGGCGCAAGGGTCGGAACCCTGAACACCCTATCCTAGCGCCAATCTGCCCTGACTTCCACACACGAGATGCGCGTGCCCCCGTCCGCGGGGCATGCGAGGTGTCCCGGGGCAGGCGGCAAGTGCTAGAATCATCGAGGAGATTGCTGGGGTGAAGCAGGCGCTCCGCTCGGCGGCCCGCCGCACCCTTGCACCAAGCCCATGAGCATCATGATGGACGAAATCGCGCAGCAGCCGGCCGCGCTCTCGGGCCTGCGCAAGTATTACACCAGCCCGGGTGCTATTCCTGCCAGTGCGCTCCGCCGGCTGGTAACGCCCTGGCCACCGACGGTGGTTTTCACCGGCATGGGTTCGTCGTTGTTTGCGGCCTACCCGGCGCAGGCATTTTTGAATTCGCTGGGCATCCGCGCCCTTGTCTGGGAGACGGCGGAGCTGCTCCACCACCACCTGAAATTTCTCGGGCCCGATACTTTGCTGGTGGCTGTCTCGCAATCAGGCGAAACCGTGGAGATCATTCACCTGCTCGATGCGCTGCCCGCAAAGCCGCGCGTGGCGGCGGTGGTGAATGCCGAAGGGAGCACCCTGGCGCGGCGGTCGAGCCTGCTCCTGCCCATGATGGCGGGCCCCCAGCGAGCCGCCAGCACGAAAACGTACACCTGCGCGGTTGCCGTTTTGATGTATCTGGCCTTCGCCATCGCGCGCAAGCCTCAACGGACTCTCACCCAGGCCTTGAAGCTGGCGATTGACGCGCAGGAGAAGATCCTCGAGCGCGCGGACGTGCTCACGCCGCCTGCGGCAGAGTTCTTTGACGCGCCACCTTACGTAGCGCTAATGTCGCGGGGAGCGGACTTGGCCTCCGTTTACCAGGGCGCGCTGATGTTCAAGGAGGTGGCGCGGCTGGGTGCCGAGCCCATCAGCGCGGCGCAGTTCCGCCACGGCCCCATTGAGATCATCCATTCCACACACCGCTATGTGATTATCGCCCGCCAGGGCAAGACAGGAAAATTCCTGCTCAAGCTGGCCGACGACATCCGCGCGCATGGCGGCCGGGTACTGCTGCTCACGGACCTGCCCTTCGAAGACATCGCCCACGTCCGCCTGATTCAGGTGGAGCCGCTGCGCCTGGGCCTGGGAACTCTCGTCGATAGCCTTCACATCCAACTCTTGACGCACGAACTCGCCCTGCGCGCCAGCCTCGATCCGGGCCAGTTCCGGATTGCCGAAGATGTCACGCTCGAGGAGTAGCCGCGCCCTTCAGGCCAGCGCGAGCCAGCTTACTTCTTTCTTATCTCTCCGGAATCTGGGTGAGAGTGAGACCGGCACCGTCTTTCCGGACCGATCCTGAGGAGGCGCTAATGGACTTCAAGCGATTCGCTGCCTTTGCAGCCAAGGTCACAGCCGCGCACGTGACCACCTATTTCCTGGCGGGGGTAATTGCCTATCCGCTCCTCACCAAGGAGTTTTATATCGGCCCGAATCCTATCTTTGCCACCTTCATGCGCACGGAAGCCGATCCCGCGCTGTGGAGCCACGTCGTGAGATGGTTTCTGCCCGCCCAGATTCTGCGCGGCGTGCTCATCGCTGGCGTGCTCTACCCGCTGTTCGACACGCTCAAAGCCTGGTCGTTTGGGAGAAGATTTCTCATGCTTGCCGGCCTCTACATCGTGCTGGGATTCTGGGCCGCCACCGTAGCTGCGCCCGGCACCATCGAGGGCATGGTCTACTTGCGCCCCTTCATCACGACTTGCGTCCATCTCACAGTCCAGCCAGAGATTGTGCTGCAAGGGCTGGGTCTGGCCGCGCTGGTTGCGGGCGCCATGATGGAAGCGCCGCGGAAAGCGTAGGGGCGCCCTTTGCCTGTCCCGGCCCTGCTGTAGATGGTCGCTCCATTTGATCGGGCACGCCATGCCGTGCCCCTACCTGCTATAATTCGATATCAGAGGAAGGGCTGGAGGAAGTCGTGATCGACGAAGCGACGGTCAGGAAGGCCGTAGAGCTGCTGCAACAGGCGGCGCGGGGGGCCACGGTTATTGTGT
>JALHUF010000128.1 GCA_022866195.1 Terriglobia bacterium | reverse complement strand
TTCTCCGTATATCTCTCGAACATAGCTCCTCAGTTCCCGGTTTGGGCCTCGCGGCCGCCGCACCCACCGAGGTGCGCCGCCCGAGACGCTAATGAACTTCTGGAACTACCGTCTCTGTCAGCGTGCCGTCGCTCAGGCGCAACGTCCGCTGGGCGCGTTGCGCCAACTCCAGGTTATGCGTGGCTAGCACCGACGTCAGGCCGTGCGCCCGGTGCAGCCCTTCGAGCACTTCTATCACGCGCCCGGCGGTGCGCTGGTCCAGGTTTCCGGTCGGCTCATCCGCCAGCAAGACGGCCGGCTGGTTGGCCAGGGCCCGCGCCAGCGCCACGCGCTGTTGCTCGCCGCCTGAGAGCTCGCCTACCCGGCGTCGCACCACCTTTGCCAGCTCCACCTCCGCCAGCAATTCCCTGGCCCGCGCCCGCGCCGCCGCAAAACGTCGCCCCCCCATCAGTTGCGGGAGCATCACGTTTTCGAGCGCCGAGAATTCGGGCAGCAGGTAATGCATCTGCCACACATAGCCCACCTGCTGGTTGCGATATGCAGCTCTTCCCTCCGCGCCGAATTCGCTCAGCCTTTGCCCCAAAAAGTATACTCCACCGCGCGTTGGAGTGTCCAGACCCGCCAGGAGATGCAGCAAGGTCGTTTTGCCGGCGCCCGATTCGCCCACCAGCGTCACGAGTTCGCCGCGGCGGATTTCGAAGTTGAGGTCCGCAAACACGACGACCTCTTCTTCGCCGGAACGGAAGATCTTCGTCAGCTTCTCAGCGCGCAGAATGATTCGATTATCGGGCGATTGAGTCATCGGGCCATCGGTTCATCGAGCCATCGGATCATCGCGCCATCGGTCGAACGATTCATCGGACCGTCAACCCCGAGTCTTTGCGGTGCCGTGCGAGGCCGCGAATATGGCCAACAGTTCGTTCGCTTCCGTCAACAACTCCTTCATCTGCGCCTCAGACACAATCCCAGTGTCAACTAGGAGTTCGAGCCAAAAGACAGTCTCGTCGGCCTCTTCAACGACCACGCCCATCTTCGCAACAAATTCGGCCTTGGAACGAGCCCGACCCACCGCTCGATAGTTCGCGGCTACCGACGTCCCTGCTCTCAGCAGCTGTTTCCCGATAATCCTTGCCTCAGCCGTCTTGGGCAAGCTTCGGAATAGTCGCACGATTCGGATGGCGAACTGCTTTGCCCGGTGCCTCAACTGCTCAGGTAGCGTGCTCACGGCGTGTCTCCTCCCACCCGTGTCAATCAGTCGATGCGCCGATCGCCCGATGGCTCGATGGGCCAATGGCCCGATCACCCGATGACCCGAACCATTCACTCATACCGCAGTATCTCCACGGGATTGAGCCTGGCCGCGGCGCGCGCCGGATAAAGCGTAGCCAGGAAACTGATGGCCAGGGCGGCCAGCGCAATCCACACGCCGTCCAGCGGCTGCGCATGAAAGGGCACCGAAGCCAGAGCATAGATCTGCGGGTCGAGCGGGATCAGCTTGTAGCGGTCGCCGACCCACGCCGCCCCGTAACCCAAGGCCAGGCCCAGCGCCGTGCCCACGGCGCCAATCAGCAGCCCGTACAGGGTGAAGATGGCCCACACCTGCCGCTTCCGGGCGCCCATCGACATGAGCACCGCAATGTCGCGATTCTTCTCCATCACCATCATGGCCAGGGTGATGAAGATGTTGAGCGCCGCCACGAGTTCGATCAGCCCGATGGTGAGAATGGTCACCAGGCGTTCGAGGCGCAGCGCGCTAAAGAGCGCACGGTTCTGCTCCATCCAGGTGGTAGTCTCAAACCCCGCACCGGCGCCCTGGCGGATGGACTCCGCGACTGCCTGGGCTTGGTAGATATCGTCCACCTTGAATTGGATAACCGAGACGACGTTCGCCAAATCGAACAACCGCTGCGCGGCGTTCAGATTGGTGAAAGCCCAGGAAGCATCAAAATCGTAAAAACCCGAGTCGAACACTCCCACCACGCGGAAGTGGCGGAACTTCGGCACGACCTCAAGGGGCGTCAAGTAACCCTGCGGGCTGGTGACGAGTACCGTGTCGCCTACAAAAACACCGAGTGCCTTCGCCAGTTCCTTGCCAATGATGACCGGATCGGCGTTGGGATAACTCTGCCGCAGGCCGTCGAGCGAGCCCTCGCGCAGGCGCATCAGCAGGTCTCCGACGCGCACCTCGCGCTCGGGATCAACGCCCTTCAGCACTACGCCCTGCGCGCGCGAGTGGCTGGAGACCAGCACCTGCTCGTAAAGCGCCGGCGCCGTCGCAACCACATGCGGAAGGTGCGAAAGACGCTCGGTCAGGTCCTCGTAGCGCGCGATGCCGTCGCTCGACGCACGCAGCAAGGTGACGTCGGCCGTGGCGCCGAGCAACCGCTGCTCTAACTCGCGCCGGAAACCGTTGTTGATGGCCAGCGCCACCACCAGCGCGCACACCCCCGCCATCACGCCCAGCACCGAGATGACGGTAATCACGGAAATCGCCGCCTGCCGTCGCTTGGCCTTCAGGTACCGCAGGGCTACGAAGAACTCAAAGCGCATACGCGATTAACATTATCAGCAATCTCCGGGTTGCGGGGAAGTAGATTCCCTTCGCTGGCCCCGGCAGGAGCGGAAGACGGCAAGCATGGCCGGAGTGACAAGTGACAAGCAGTTGTAGCGTAAGGGCCGTCGCCCAACCCTGCGGTTCTTCCCGGACAGAGGAAGCCGGCAGGCCTGAAAGGGTCTGCGCCAGCCAGCGGTTGTCATTCTGAGCGAAGCGAAGAATCCCCGCATTATGCGAAGGAACTGCCGAGACCCTTCTCCCGCAAGGCGGGCTCAGGGTGACAGGATGGGACCCTTCGTTGACATCAAGAAGCCCGTCAGCCAACGGGTCTGCGCCACCCTCGAAAAGCCCACGGCACCAACGCCGTGCCGTAGCTACCCCGCTGTGCCACGCACGGTTGTCATTCTGAGCGAAGCGAAGAATCCCCGCATTATGCGAAGGAACTGCCGAGACCCTTCGCCCACACAACGGGCTCAGGGTGACAGCTTGGGGCCCTTCGCAGACATCAAGAAGCGATGTCTGCGCCACCCGCCGCCGTTATTTGTCGAACGGATTCTCCTTCCTCAGCTTCCCATGCCTGCCTTGAATATGCACTGGGCCTCCCCCGGCGATCTGGCGTGCCCGTTTTATCGCTTCCGCTTGAGTCTCAAATACGCCGCTAGCCCTCTCCGCGTTTGGTTTGGCAACCGCCCAACCGCGTGGATGTTTTTTCACGAACACTTCAGCATTTTTGGCCATGACCTTGCATCACTCCTTTTATGGAACTGGCGGGTACCGTACAGCTGTTCCGGAGGTACCCGGCTCGCGCTAATCTCCCATGGGCGCGACCCACGGTTGGAAGATCCCGCACCGCTGGTACCCGCTTACCCCGAATTGGTGCGAGTTTTCCCACTCTCTCTGGTTTCGGAAGCGAGCGTCATAGTATTCAGAGTGGCGGCATTTTCTGAAGCGATGGCGTTCTCCACCCGTCCGACGAACAGACAAAAGGCGTCCTTGGGATCCATTTCCTTATACGGACCTTCTTGCGTCAGGTAGTGAAACTGCTCAGCCCTAATGAATTGTTCGGCGGAACGATAGTTCTTCCACTGTTCACGGAAGTGAAAAACACTCTCCAGGGAAACGAGAACAACAACAAGTAAACTGATAACCGTAGTGGCATAAATTTTCAGAGGGATGTTCACATTTACGAGAACAGGGACAATGGCGCCTCCCACCACAGTAATCGCGCGCATGTAGAGATACAAATCCTTATATCTACGCGCCTTCTTGTCGTACCAGCGCATGAATTGCTCGACCCTGTCCTGCATATACTGTTCAGGGCCCATGCTCCCGAGGGTTTTGGATTCCATGTCCCGCTCCGTCCCTTGTCTGGCTGGCGCCCAGGGTTACATCTCAGTTGGGTTTAGCCCTGGGTTCTTGAATATGCAGAAAGCCCGCGGTTGGCAAAGCGCCAACCGGGGAACCCCCTGCCAAGCTGTCAAAAGTCCCCCGTCCAAAGAGAACGGACAAGAGTGAACCCTGCCAGCCCTACATAGAGAACGAGATACACCCAAGGAATAACAGCTTCTACGTGGGTAAATGGAAGGTAGAGTTTGGGATTCTCGCCCTTGCCTATGGTCACCCATTCGGCATCGTAGGGAGCCAAAGGGAGCCTGGCTTCAATTGCGTGAATGACCTTGAACTTGCCGCTATTGAGGTCCTTATACGACCGCACAAGCCGATACCAACAGTAGCAGACAATGACACCGGCAAAACACACGGCGACAAGCCACGGCAGCAACGATTCTGATGGTGCCAAGCGCGCGACAACTCCGACGAAGGCCAACAGTGCCGTGTTCATGCTCAGGAAAAAGGCATTCGCTGACTGGCGTCGTGCGCTGACCCTGTCTGCCATCTCGACATACACCTTGTACTGTTCAAGTAGGTGGCTTCTGTAGTCCGGCCCGTACTCTCCCGCCGGAACGCTGTATAGGCTCTCCTCTAGTTCCATTTGGCTGCACCATTCAAGGCGAGTTGAGGAACCTCCTGATTCCGTCCCATGTCCATTCGATCACTTTTCTTTCTGCAAGCTCCGGCGGTATTGCACCCTTATCATCAGCGTGGATATGCAC
>JALHUF010000127.1 GCA_022866195.1 Terriglobia bacterium | reverse complement strand
CTTTACGCCGTTTTCTCGGGTCTCGCAATTATGCGTGAGGTTTCATTCTTATCCGCAGACCTTGCAGAGGTTCGACGGCCATAAGCTATGGGACAGCGACGTGAGTTCTTGAAGACGTTAGGTGGTGCGGCGGCGGTTACGCTGACTTCCTCGGTGCCGTCGTTCGCGGGCGCGCGAGCTTTGAGCTTGCGGGCGACGGTGGCCGGCGCCGACGGCCCCGACCGGCTCCCGGTCGAATGGTACAAAAAGAAGATCGCCCAAGTGCAGGCGGAGCTGGAAAAGCGCAAGCTCGACGCGCTGCTGCTTTTGAACGCCACGAACGTCATCTATACCACTGGCTATTTCCACCTCACGACCGAACGCCCGCTGGCGGCGTTGATTCCCAAGTCCGGCGAGCCCGCGCTGTTCATCCCGGAGCTCGAAGTGGATCAGGTCAAGCTCTGGTGGGTGAAGGACTACGAATCGTACTTTGACTACCCGGGGCCGGTGAATCGCATCCGCTGGATCTTCGAGCGCGTGGCGAAGCGGGGTCTGGCACGGGGCCGGATTGGGATCGAAGAGCCAACACCGGGGAAACTGAAACAGATGAAGCTCGGCGCGCCACACGCCCGCTTGGTGGTGGCGGACGACCTCATCGAACACCTGCGCTGGATCAAAGACGAGGATGAAATCGCCGTCATGCGCCGGGGGATGTACTTCGCCGAGTTTGGGGTGCAAGCGGGCCGCGATTTCGTCGCCCAGAACGGCCGCGTGACCGAAGACCAGATCCTCAAGGCCACCGCCGATGCGCTGGCTGATAAGCTGTCCCGCGAACTGCGGGACGTGGTGGGCGTTGCGATTGAAGCGCCGTTCGGGGGGCTAGTGCCGTTTGGCAAGCGTTCCGCATTCCCCCACGCCGTCCCGAGCAAAGAGCGCTTGGACAAAGGGGACGCGCTCATTCTGAGCTACGGCGCGCAGGTGGGCGGCTACTGTGTGGAGTGTGAGCGGTCGTTCTCAGTGGGCCAGCCGAGCGATTACGCCCGCAGGCTCTATGAGGCCATGCTGGCGGCCTTCGACGAAGGCACCCGGGCCATGAAGGCCGGGGCCATCGCCGCAGAGGTTGACCGGCGCGCCCTGGAGCAGATCCGCAAGGCCGGACTGGGCGCCTTTCTGCGGCACCGGACCGGGCATGGCATCGGCCTGGAAGGCCACGAGTCCCCCTGGATCGCCGAGGGCGACATGACGGTGCTGCGCGAGGGCATGACCTTCAGTTGCGAGCCCGGGGTGTACGACCCGAATTTCGGCGGCTTCCGTCACTCCGATACCGTGGTGGTGAGGAAAGATGGGGGAGAGAGCTTGAACCGCTATCCCACCCGGCTCCAGGAGATGATTATCGAGATCTAAGGGGGCGGAGGGCCACCGGGGCGATTACCTCGTCTGCTGTCTGCAACCTGGTACCTGCCACTTGCTTTCCCGCTTCCGCTTTCGTTGACTTTCCGCCGTCCCTATTGTAGTTTCAAGGATGGGACTGGATTACCCCTGCCTAATATGACTGCTGAGGCCAGCGTCATCGAAGTTGAGCTTGAGAGTGACCTCAAGAACGTGGAGGTGGCTGAAGAAATCACGCGGCGCGTCTCCGGTACCGTGGGCTTCAGTGAGGACGACCAGCACAAGATCGATATGGCCGTGCACGAATCCGTCATCAATGCGATCTGGCACGGCAATAAAAACGACCCAGGCAAGCACGTCTGGCTGCGGTTTCAGATGTTCAGTGATCGCCTGGAGATCCGGATCCGCGACCAGGGGAACGGCTATGACCCCAGCAAGTTGCCGGACCCTCTGGCGGAAGAGAATCTCCTCAATGTTTCCGGGCGCGGGATTTTCCTCCTCCGCACCTTTATGGACGAGTTCCGGGTGGAAGGAATTGCGGGCGGCGGGACCGAGGTAATTCTAGTGAAGCGGATAAACTCCAACAATTCAGCCCAATCAAGGAGGAACGAACCGTGAGCATGAAAGCGACGCTACGCCAGGTTGACTCCATCATTGTCATTGACATGAGCGGCAGGATCACCCTGGGTGAGGGATGCACACAGTTGCGCGAGCTGGTGCGTGAGCAGTTAGGGAAGGGCAAGAAGGAGCTGTTGCTCAACCTCGCGGATATCACCTACATCGACAGCTCTGGGATCGGCGAGCTGGTCAGCGCCTTCACGACAGTCTCCAATCAAGGGGGCCAGCTGAAGCTGCTGAACCTCACCAAGAAGGTCCACGACCTCTTGCAGATCACCAAGCTCTATACCGTCTTCGACGTCCACGACGACGAGGCCAAAGCAATCGGCACCTTCGGGAAGGCAGCCGGGGCTTAGCTGCCCAGTTTTTGAGGGAGTCTGCGTCACCTTCCGTCTGCGTTGTGCTCCTGCGGAACACCCCGGTGACTGAACGTCCTCGTCCCCCGCTTCTCCGTGGGCGGGGGTGTGCGGGCAGATTCGGGCCCGGCGGCTCCTGGCGCAGCCAGAGTCCAGGCAGAGCGGACGGGGCGTTTGGAACATGCTGGGGAAGACGTATAATGAGCGCGGATAGTATGTTCCTGGCACCATATCTTCAAGTGTGAAGGGCCCATGGCGAAGAACCTTTACTATTTCCGGCCATCCACATTGGGCAAAGTGCTGCCCAAGCTGCCGGGTTCCTACCGGCTGGTACCTGTAGACCGCGGCGTGGAAGGGCGTCCAGCCTGGGAGTTGCCCGCCGTCCTCATCGCGCACGGGGGCGAGGACCACCTGGAGGATATCGAGCGGCTCGCGCCCAAGGCGGACGGCTGGCGTCTGATTTACCTGGTGGAAGGTAAGCGTCTGCCCAAGACACGGCTGGATCATCGGCTCTTCGCGGTGCTTCCCCCCGGGGTGCCGCGAGCCGCTCTGGCGAAAACAGTCGAGAGCGCCTTTGAGAGTTTGCGTCTTGAAGAAGAACGCCAGCGCGCGTGTCAGCAACTTCACTTGGTGGCCACGGAACTCGAAACGCTCAACAAGATCGGCGTCGCCCTTTCCAGTGAGCGCAACACGGATGCGTTGCTGGAACTGATTTTGACCAAGAGCCGAGAGATCACTTGCTGCGACGCAGGCTCCCTCTATGTCGTCGAAGAGGGGGCGGGCGGCGAGAAGCACCTGGTCTTCCGCCTCACGCAGTGCGACAGCCAATCCGTTCCTTTCCGTCAGTTCACCTTGCTGATTGACACGCACAGCGTTGCCGGATATGCGGCCGCCATGGGCAAGGTTCTGAATATGAAGGACGCCTACCGGATCCGCAACCTTCCCTTCCGCCACAATCGCGATTTCGACCGGAAGTTCGGCTACCGGACCAAGTCGATGCTGGTGGTTCCGATGAAGAACCAGAAAGACGAGGTGATCGGAGTCCTGCAGCTCATCAACGCCAAGAGGAATCCGGCGGTCAAGCTAACTTCGGTCAAGGTGGTGCACCAGGAGGTGATCCCGTTTTCGCAGCGGAGCCAGGAGCTAGCATCGTCGCTGGGCAGCCAGGCCGCGGTGGCCCTGGAAAACAACCTGCTTTACGGCGACATCCAGAACCTGTTCGAAGGTTTTGTGAAAGCCTCGGTCACCGCGATTGAGTCTCGCGACCCCACCACGTTCGGCCATTCAGAACGTGTGGCGAAGTTGACGGTCGGCTTGGCCGAGGTGGTGGACCGAGCTGACACTGGACCTTTCCGGCACATTCATTTCACCCGGCAGGATATCCGGGAAATTCGCTACGCCTCTATCCTGCACGATTTCGGTAAGGTGGGCGTGCGCGAGGAGGTGCTGGTCAAAGCCAAGAAGCTCTATCCTCCCCAGCTGGAACTCGTCAGGAAACGGTTCCAATACATCCGCAAAGTCCTGGAGCTGGATGCCTACCGGAAGAAATTGGACTACGTTCTGGCCCAGGGGAACCAGAGCTACGAGCAGTTCTTTGGCGAAATCGATGGGGCGCAGAGCGAGGAGCTACGCCAGCTCGATGAGTTTCTGGCGCACGTCCTGCAAGCCAACGAACCCACGGTCCTGCCCGAGAAGACTTCCGAGAAACTCGTGGAGATCGCCGGGTGGATCTTCCAGGACCCCTCCGGGCCCACCGAACCTCTGGTGACTCCCGAGGAGTTGAGCTTCCTCACCATTCCCAAGGGCAGCCTCGACCCCGAAGAGCGCGTGCAGATCGAGTCGCACGTCATCCATAGCTTCCGCTTCTTGAGCCAGATTCCATGGACCAAGGAGTTGAGGAACATTCCGCTCATCGCCAAAGCCCACCACGAGAAGCTGGACGGCACCGGCTACCCCTACCGCATGAAGTCCGAGGAAATCCCGTTCCAGGCCAAGATGATGACCATTTCGGATATCTATGACGCCTTGACGGCTCGCGACCGACCCTACAAACGGGCTGTCCCGCTGGAACGCGCCTTGGACATTATTGGACAAGAAGTCAAATCCCAGCTCCTCGACCCCGTGCTTTTCCAGCTCTTCGTGGAGGCCAAGATCTTTCAGATCACGTCCAAGGAGTAGGGTGCAACGCCCGCTGCTCCCTCTTTTTGCCTTCGGGGCGCCACACCAGATGGTATGCGCCACACCAATTCGTGCATGAGATGTCCACGTGGACTGTCCGGCCGGTCGGTCACCTTCCGAGCCTCTCTTCTTTAAGCCATTGAATCTCAAGGCTCTATGCGCCAGGATAACCTTCACCGATCTTTGGTAGCTGGCGTGCCCCTGAATGCTAGCGTAAGCAAGTCTAAAAGGAGGTTTGTGCCGCAATGAAGAGACTCTTCACGATGCTGCTCACCTTCGTCCTGGCCTACACGCTGGCGATGCCGGTGTTCGCTCAGGAGGCCACGGGACAGGCGACTGCCCCCAAGGCCGAGAAGAAGGTAAAGAAGGAGAAGAAGGTAAAGAAAGAAAAGAAGGAAAAGAAAGAGAAGAAGGGCGAGGAAGCACCCAAGCAGTAACCCTAGATCTTCTGGCATGGGTCTGAAACCCTATGTTTCAGACTTTTCCTTCGCAGACGAACCCCCGGACGAACATGCCGGGGGTTCTCTTTTTGGGGCTGGCAAATCAGTGAATTGCAGGGCCACCCCTCGATAGACTCGTCGGATTTGCCGCGGCGCCTCTCACCCCGGACTGGGAATGTGCAGGCTAATAAGGCCCGGAGCGGAAATGAGCTACGATCCTTCAAGCCCTCGCGTTGGCCCTGTCTCCCTCTTCCGATACAATCCAAAGTTGAAATCGCACAAGAGAAACGGCTCCGAAAAGAAGCCCGCGTTGGCACAGCTCGCCTTGCACCTTCGGTTTCGCACTCGCTTAGCACTGGTGATGCTCCTGACCATGGGATGCACCAGTGTCATCCTGATGATGACCTATGTGCAGCACAACCAGAAGGTAAAGGCTTATGTGGCGGGTCAAACCTCTGACTTTTTGCAGATCATCCAGCTCACGCAGGCACGCATACCGGCCACAGCCGACCGCAACCAGGCCCTCGATGCTTTCATGAAGGCGCTCCGAGACGCCGGGCTGTCTTCGGTCACCCTGGCCTCCCCTTCGGGAGAGATCGTCGCCAGCACCAACCCGAGCCAGGTAGGGAAGAAGATCAAACTCAAGAAGCGGCAAATCGACGCGAAACAGAACCCCATCAAGATCTCGGCGGAGTTGCGGGATATTGATGTGGAGCCGAGCATCGAGCAGAAGCCTTACATCATCGAGTTTCCCATCATTCAGGGCGACCGGGTCCTCGGCTATGCGCAGATCCGGGGAGAAATGGATGAGGTCGGAGGGATACTGAGGCGCATGTACCTCATACGCCTCGCGTGGATTCTGGCCACGATGCTGGCTGGGATGTTTGCCATCGTGTACTTGGCTTTCATTTTCACTAAGCCGATTGACACGCTGGTGGCTGGAGCCGCGTGATCTGCCCGCTGAGATCTCCCAGCCTGCTGCGGAAGCCGCTGCCGTTTCGTCCAGCCTCCCTGCACCGGGAGCCGGCGTTCTACAGCCTGTCATCCCTGAACCTACCTGGGAGGAGCACGAAAAGGCCAAGATCCTGGAAGCACTCCAGCGTACCAATTGGAACATCACCCGGGCCGCCCAACTCCTCGGCATGACCTTTCGGACGCTCCAGTATCGGCTGGAGAAATTCGGCATCAAGAAGCCCTGAAAGCGCGCGGCTGTACCCCAGACCTTCGCAGAACCTTTTCCTCACTCCCCGTCATCTAATTCAAGGAAGGGAAAAGGCGGCGCCGATTATGCCCTCGATCCTGGGAGTTGTCTTTTGGGGGATACTGAAGTTCCTCTTGGTAGCTTTGGGGATTGTGTACTCTGGCTTGGTGCTGATGGCTTATCGGACCGCAGGCCCCCGCTGCCAGCTCCGTTTAGACTGGCAGCGCCCCACGCGCGCGGCCCAGCAACTGCTGGTCTGGCTGGGCGTGAAGATTCTGGCCGCCAGCGTGGTCGTCGGTCGAACGGCTCTAGAGATGCTCTCCGAAGCTTCTGCCGAAGTCGGCGAGTGGTACCTCCGCCGGCGCGGCGAAGCCGGAGCGACCGTCCGCTCCCACTTCCTCTGAAGTCCCACTACGTTTTCCACGGACCGCAGCGCCCCGCTCCCGCCGCGTGCAGGAAAGCGCCTGCCTTGGTACTTTCGTGTCTAAACGCAACTCGCTTACGGATTCGCCGCGCTGGCTGCCTGCTTCAGGGCGTTGATGAGGTCGTCCTGCCCGCCGGCAGAGCGGATTTCGTCCAAGTCATTGGCAGTCGGAGTGAACTTGACCCCGCGCTCTTTCACCAGCGCTGCCACCCGTTGGCTGGTCACGAAGCCTTTCAGGAGGTCGAGAATATCCTGCTTGCCGAGCGCCTTGGGGTTGGGCGCCGGGGGCGCTGCCGGGGGTGTGTACCGTGCCACAAACGCCAGCTTGGCCTGCCCTTGGGCGCGGTTGAGGGCGACGATTTCAAACTTGTTCTCTCCGGGTTGGAGGGTGACGGAGTCGAACCAGAATTCCGCCGCTTGGGCATTCTGCGGTTTCATGTTCGCCGGAGTGCCATTGATGCTCACGATGGGAAAACCTGTCGAGTCCATCGCCACGCCGCGGATCTTCAGCGTGGGACTTGTGACCTCGAGCGTCTGCCCCGCAGCGGCGGAGGGCTCGACGAGCATAATCGTAGGCGGGGCGGCCGCCGCCGGTTGAGTGACGGTCACGACCGCCGTGGCGGTTTTCGTTCCCCCCAGGCCCTTGGCGGTCAGGGTGTACGTGGTGGATTCGCTCGGCGTGAGCGATAGTGTGCCCTGGGTCGGCATGCTCCTATCCCCAGGCTGGAGCACCACGCTCGTGGCATTCATCGAGGTCCAGACGAGCGCGACCGCATGGCCTTTTTCCACCGTAGCCGGCTCGGCCTGCAGCGTCAACTCCGGCTCCGGGGGCGGCGCAGGCTTTACGGACGCCAGAACGCCGCTGAAGCCCTTCATCGCGCGCAACATGGACGCGGTTCCCGGCGAGCCTGTGGCGGCAGCCTGCATCGCCCCGCGCGCGCTGTGGATGGTTCCCCATCGTTCCTGGGGCACGTAGAATACCGTCCGCCCCTTGTTCCCGGTCCGAAAACGCAGATAGGAGTACTGCAACTTGATCTCGGAAATCTCCTGAGACGACGCTTCGAATCCCTCGTCGAGTTTCCCTGGGGGCTGGACCGGCGTGTAGCGGATGCCGTTGCGCGTGACATCAAACCAGCCGTACGACGTGCTGAATACCGTCCGGCCGGAAAAGCTCGCGGCGGGATAGCGAAGGGTCGGCTCGGTATCGGCGTTCAGCAGCTGCGGCTTTGTGACTTCCCCGTAGTTTTCGTCAGCGGTGGATTTCTGGCGGCGCTTGGCAAATTGGCCCGCCACGCCGAGCAAATCCCCGGCGCTTCCCCCCAGAAGCAGGACAAGGAGGATTGCCACCCACCGATGTCGCCAGCCTTCGGATTGGGGCATCATTTGCGCTTTGCCTCTCTCTGTAAATACGGGCAGTCAGTTTACCCGTCCCGGTGACCTCTGCCGAGCGGATCGGGGAATCGGGATCGCGCTACAACCCGACGGCGTCACCTGCGCCGTCCCGCGGCGCGAGACGGGATGCCGCCTCGACATCCAGCGCCTACCTCGGCCACGCTCCGCATCGCAGCAACTCTCCGGAAGAAATTTCCGCCGCACGCATTATTCCACCTTATGGGTAGGGGTTTCAACCACTCCACTGGCCTCGCGGCTGGAACATTAACTTTGGT
>JALHUF010000126.1 GCA_022866195.1 Terriglobia bacterium | reverse complement strand
CGGGGCTTTCGCCCCCGACTGGAAAAGCTGAACCACACGGAAATCAGTTTCGGCCGTACCTTGGGCAAGCAGGGGCGGCTGGAAATCGCCGCCTACCGCGACTATTTCGAGAATGCCGCCCTCTGGGGCTTTGGTGGGATGGGGGCATTGGGGGGACTGGCCGGGGACTTCTTGCCGAATCCCGCTGCCAATGGGGTGACCCTCAACGCCGGAAACTACAAGTCCTCAGGCCTGCGCGCCGCTTACGTGCAAGGCTTGGGCAGCCGCGTGCAATTGGCTGTTCTCTATGCCATGGGGGATGCCCTTACAGTTGACTCCGCGGGTCTCGCTGGTGAGGGTCCCATCTGGGATTTGCGCGCGGTCGTTCGTCCCCGCCGGAGTCAGACCGTGGCCAGCAGAGTCACTACGCGGGTTCCGGGATCCAGGACGCAGATTACAACCTCCTACCAGTGGCTGGCGTCGCGCCGGGTCACGGACGTTGACCCTTACGGACAGGCCAGCCTGCAACTTCAGCCCTATTGGGGGCTCCAGATTCGACAGCCCCTACCCACGCTTGCCTTCCTCCCCGCACGGATCGAGGCGCTGGCTGATTTTCGAAATTTGCTGGCTCAAGGGTACGTCCCCTTGCCGCGGTCTGGCGATGACTCGCTGATGCTGACTCCGGCCTACCGAAGCTTCCGGGGCGGATTCTCCGTCCAGTTTTAGGGGCGTGAGGCAACCTCTATCAGCGCCTGCTTACGTGGCCCCGAAGGATGCTGCCCTCGGCCGCGCGGAAATGGGCGCCGGCGAAGATTGCTTCTCGCTGGGGGGTGCCTCCCCGCTATTACAGAAATCGGGAGGTAGTATCCGAAATTCCGTATGGAGCACAACCGAGCCCCTGCAATATAGATATCATGTTGATTACACAGGGCTTATATATCACCCGTGATTTCACTATTGGAAGGCAAGTTGCTGTAAAAGCGCTGGCTGTGGTGTGTTTTGTGGAGACCGTGTAGCTGGCTAGGATGAGGACAACGCTTCCCTTCCGATTCACGACCGTTTTCCTGGCCCTCCTGAGTGTGGCGTTAGTGGTGTTTAGTGTCCTCAACTTCCAGCAGCGTCGGCTCTATCAGCTCCCGGACGACGGTGTCTCCTGGGTCGATACCCCGGAAGGGGTAACAGCTTGGATTGTAGCTCCTGACAGTCCTGCCGAACGCGCCGGCATCAGCCAGGGGGACAGGCTGGAGGCCATCAACGGCGCACCCGTCAAGCGGGCGGCGGATGCGGTGCGCGAGGTTTTCCGTAGCGGCGTCTGGTCTCGAGCGACTTATGACCTGATCCGCAACAGCCAGAAGTATCAGACCGACGTCGTGGTCGCAGCGCAAAGCAGCTCCCAGTCGTTGCGTCACTACTTGGAATTGGTCGGCCTGATTTATCTGTTTATCGGCACCTTCATCCTGGTGCGGCGCTGGACGGCGCCCAAGTCCCTGCACTTTTACGTCTTCTGCCTGGCCTCTTTTGTCCTCTACACTTTCTCCTACACGGGCAAGTTGAACTTGTTCGATTGGACGGTTTACTGGCTTAACGTCGTCGCCCTGATTCTGCAGCCGGCGCTCTTCCTGCATTTCTGCCTGACGTTTCCCCAACGGCCGGATTTTCTGCGGCAGCGGCCCACGGGTATCTTGCTCATCTACCTGCCTGGGGCGGTGCTGCTGGCGACGCACGTTCTGGTGGCGACGGGGTTTCTGGTCTGGTCTGCCCCTCTTCTGATCAGCCGGTGGAGGATCGACCGGGTGGAGCTCATGTATCTGGCCGTGTATTTCCTGGCAGGTGCATTCTGGCTCCTGCGCAACTATCGCCGCAGCGACGTTCCCCTGATCAAGCAGCAACTCAAGTGGATCACGCGCGGCACGTTCCTGGCCATCGTCCCCTTCGCGACACTTTACGTGCTGCCATACTTCCTGCGTTTCGTGCCGACGGCCTGGATGAATCTTTCGGTCCTGTCGCTGATATTCTTGCCCCTCACCTTCGGTTACGCCATTGTGCGTTACCGGCTGATGGACGTAGACATCATCTTTCAGCGGGGCATTGCCTACACGCTGGCGACGGCGACCATCGTGGGTCTTTCCTTCGGCCTCATCGCCCTGTTCGCCGACATCTTCCGCACCACTTTCCCCAGCACCAGCCGCAGCGGCTGGATTCTGCTCATCATCGTCACCGCAGTCCTCTTCCAGCCCATCGTCAACTGGATTCAGGCGCGGCTGGACAGGCTCCTGAATCGCGAGCGCTATGACTATCGCCGGACGCTCCTCGCGTTTGCCCGCGAACTCACCTCCGAGCTGCACATGGACCGCCTGCTCGACCAGGTGGCCAGGCGGCTGGCGGAGACGCTGGCGGTGGACCGGCTGGCGATATTCCTGCGCACCGAGTCGAACGGTTTCCGCCTGGTCAAATCCCGCGGCATCGCCTCCTCCGGCCCCTTCAACCTGACCTTCCTGGACCCGCAACGCCCTGAACTGCAGAAGGGTTATCTCTTCTTTGAAAGCGTCAAGCGCGCGTTCGGTGTTTCGCCCTCCGCCCAGGCCGCCATTGAAGAATTGGACCTGCATTACTACCTGGCGATTAAGGTGAAAGAGCGGACGCTGGGGTATCTGGCGCTGGGGCGAACGCGCAAAGGGGATTTCCTTTCCAGCGAGGATGTTGATCTGCTGCAGACCATGGCCAGCTATCTGGCCATCGCTCTGGAAAACGCGCGGCTTTACGAGTCGCTGGAGCAGAAGGCGCTGCAATACCAGCAGTTGCGGGATTTCAGCGAGAACATCATTGAGTCGGTCAACGTCGGAGTCCTGGCCTTCGACCTGAACCAGCAGATCAGGGGCTGGAATTCGGCCATGGTGAAGCTCTACGGGCTGTCGCGCGCGGAAGCCATCGGGGGCCGGCTGGATGCCATCTTTCCGCCGGAACTACTGGCGGAACTTCCTCCGCCCTCCGAGCCGCGGCGGACCCTCGGCCTTTACAAGTTCGCGCTGCGGACCCCGGACGAGCGGCGGCTGATTGTGAACGTCTCCCTGACGCCGCTGGTGGGCAAGGACGAGCAAGTCATCGGACGTCTGCTGATTTTCAACGACATCACCGAGCGCGTGAACCTGGAGGACCAATTGATTCAGGCCGAGAAGCTCTCCTCGATCGGCCTGCTTGCCGCCGGCGTCGCCCACGAGGTCAATACTCCCCTGGCGGTGATCTCCTCCCAGGCGCAGATCCTGCAGAAGCAGATGCCTGCGGACGACCCCCAGGCGCGCACCGTGGACAAGATCATCAAGCAGTCCTTCCGCGCCTCGGAGATTGTGAACAACCTCCTGAAGTTCTCGCGCGTCAGCGGCAGCGAGTACCTGGAACTCGATCTGAACCGGGTCATCCGCGAAACCCTCTCGCTGGTGGAGCCCATGTTGCGGGCTTCCAGCATCTCCCTCAATGCGCAGTTCTCTTCCTCCGTGCCTCCTCTCTATGGCAACCCCGGCCGGCTGCAGCAGGTGTTCATGAATCTCATCATGAACGCTCGGGACGCCATGCCGCGCGGGGGCGAACTCACCCTCGCCACCGAGTGCGAGAACTCCACCATCTATGTGGAGGTTTCCGACAATGGCGAGGGCATCCCGGCCGACCACCTGAGCAAGATCTTCGACCCCT
>JALHUF010000125.1 GCA_022866195.1 Terriglobia bacterium | reverse complement strand
GCTGACCTGCGCGAGCGCATGGCCTCGCTCGCCCGCCACTTCGGGCTGATGATCGGCGTGCGCTACGGCGAACCGTTCGTCACCCGCGAAGTCGCCGCCGTGGAGAACATCGTCGACCTGCCGGTAAGATCGATTTGAGATTGTCGATTGTCGATTGACGATTGATGATCTGGCGTTCAATCTTCAATTTCAAATTCTCAGTTCGCCCTAACCGCCGGGCGCGTAGAAGGGTGCTGAAAAAATCCCCCTGTCATGCCGAGCCCGTTCGCTTCGCTCAGGGTGACATGCTCCGCGCCCTTTTTTAGCATCCTCGAAAACACAACTGGTTATCTGTCGAAAGCCGGAATGTTATTGAGAGGTAAGGGGTTAGTGCTTGACAACGGTGCACATTCGGGCTGCCTCCGGCTGCCCGCAGACCTGAGGGCGTCTGCGCCATTGCGGGAGGGCTGAGCCCTCCCCTACTCCGCCCGCAGGCGGTTCTTCCAGCGATTGTGGATGAACCACACGGCGCCGAGGACGATGAGAATCCCGATGACCGTGTCGAAGCGATGGACGTATCCGCGCAGTGTGGTCCAGCGCTCGCCGAGTTTGAAGCCAGCGTAGGCCAGGACCCAGCACCAGAGCAGCGACCCCAGGAAGGTGTAAATATTGAACCGCAGGAAATTCATGCGGGCGATACCGGCGGGCAAGGCGATGAACGTCCGGATGACGGGCAGCAAGCGGGCGATGAACACGGCCCAGTCACCGTAGCGGGCGAAGAACCGGTCGGCCATGGCCAAGTCGTGCCGGGTGATGAGGACGTAACGGCCGTACTTCTCCACCAGCGGTCTGCCGCCCAGCGAACCCACGTAATAGGCCACGAGCGACCCGAGGTTACATCCCAGCGCTCCCGCCACCGCCACCCACGCCAGCCGGAACCTTCCCACGGAGACCAGATAGCCGGAAAAGGGCATGATGACCTCAGAGGGCAACGGGATGCAGGCCGACTCGATCCCCATGAGCAGGACGATGCCCAGATAGCCGGTGCTGGAGATGACGGCGATGATGAAGGCGGCGAGGAATTCGAGAATCGCTGTGACCATGGAGAAACAGCGGCTGGGAATGACCCGCGGATGCCGGCGCGAGGGGGAAAGCCCCACTTCCCTTCCAAGGCGCACCGCGCTGCCCGCGTGCTAGAACGCCTCCGACTCCTGGGTGAAAGTGAAGCCGGGGAGCGAGACGCTGTCGCCGCTCTTGTCCACCTTGACGCGGCGCAGGTCCGCGTCCGTCCCGCCGACTTTGCGCAGCACGACGTAGGAGGCGAAGACTTCAGAATAGATCTTGGTGACCAGCCAGGTATCGCCGGTCTCATTCAGCTTCCAGAGCTGACCCAACAGAATTGTCGCAACCGCCACGGGCTCCAGCCTCTTGAATCAGGAATGTCAAGCACGATCTGGAAAGGCCCTCGTCCCGCTTTCCGCAGGCCAAGGGTCACGGCTAATCTAGCCGTCTCCGCCCAGCGAGTCAATAGCCGCAGCGGCGAAGCATGACAGACCAGGCAGTGCGTCGTTCCGAGCGGCAGGAAGAAATCAGGGGCCTCTGGAAACCCGACGCCTCCCGGGCGCATCTAGGATATAATGAGGGTAGAAACTGCGGTAGGAGCGGACCCATGAGACCATCACGGGCGGCGACGATGTTCCTGGTCGCGATGCTTCTGATCCCCACTCTGCTGTTGGCCGGTGCGGACAAGGACAAGAAGAAGGACGTGGACGCCATCGGCGAGCGGCGCGTGGCGCGGCGGAGCATCATTTCCCAGGAAAAGGAAATCGCCATCGGCAAGCAGTACGCGTCGGAAATCGACCGGTCGGCCAAGATGCTGGCTGACCCGGTGGTGAATGAATTCGTCAACCGGCTGGCGCAGAACGTGGCCCGCAACTCCGACCTGACGGTCCCCCTCACGGTGAAGGTGATCGACTCGCCCGAGCTCAACGCCTTCGCGCTGCCCGGCGGATTCTTGTACGTCAACAGCGGCTTGGTGATGGCCGCCGACGAAGAAGCGCAGGTGGCGGGCGTGGTGGCTCACGAAATCGCGCACGTGGCGGCACGCCACTGGGCCTCGCAGGTGACCAAAGCCACGCTGCTCCAGTACGCCATGATCCCCCTGATCTTCATCCCCATGTCCTACCCCGTTTATTACGGCGTGATGGAAGCGTACTTGAACGGCGTACCGCTGATGTTCCTCAAGTTCAACCGCGGCGCGGAAGCGGAGGCGGATCTGCTCGGTCTTCAGTACATGTATAAGGCCGGCTATGACCCGAGCGCCTACGTCACCTTCTTTTCCAAGGTCATCGAGCAGGACCGGCGCAGCCCGGGCAGCGTGCCGACGATTTTCGCCAGCCACCCGCCGACGCCGGAGCGGATTCTGAAGTCGGAGGAGGAGATTAAAACCATCCTCCCCAAGCGCGCGCAGTATCTGGTTTCGACTTCGGAGTTCGACGACGTCAAGGCGCGTTTGCAGTCCATCATGAGCCTGAAGAAGAAGGGCGACAAGAAAGAAGGACCCACGCTGCGTAAGCGCGAGACAGGCGAACAGGCGGGTGCCGAACCCACACCCGGCGAAAAGAAGCAAGACGAGGAGAAGCCCCCTGTCCTGCGCCGGCGCGACTGAGGCGGCGCAGATCTACCCTTTCCAGGCAATCCCCTAGGGGGATGGTCTGTCTCTTCCCTGCAGCATCCACCGGCCGACGCGAGCGCGTTGCGATCGGCCCTTCCAGCAGGAAGTTCAACAACTCTCCGCTAAAATTGAGGTCTAGGAGGATGCTGAAAAAGGGCGCGGAGCATGTCACCCTGAGCGCAGCGAAGGGTCTAAGTTGTTGCTTTTCAATTTTACGAAGAGATGCTTCGCGTCGCTCAACATGACAGGGAGGGCTTTTTCAGCATCCTCCTAGGCGCGGCGTGGGGGCGAAAGCGTGATTCCCAGCTTGCGGAGTTCATCGGCGTAGTACTTCCGGTGGAGGATATCCCACTCGGCGCCGCCCTCGGGGATGGTGCGCGTCTGGGAGGTAATGCGCAGGCGGACGGTGGCGTCAATCTTCTCTTCTTCGAGCAGCAGGTCGTTCAGGTTCTTTACAATCTCCTGCCGGATGGTATTGGGCTCGTCGAAGATTTCCATCTCGTCCAGTTCTTCCACCGCGGTCATGATACGGTGCGAGAGCTGGACGACTTTTTCGTGGGTCAGTTTCATAAGGCGCAAAGCGCGGCGCTAGAGGATCACTTTCCGGTCGTGGACGAGCTGCTTCTTCACCTTCTTGAACATCTCCTCGTAGGATGCTCCCATGCGTTTCATTTCCGTGCCGTGCTCCTCGAGGATTTTTCGCACCTCGTCGTTGATGCGATCCTCGACCGAGAGCTCGTCCAGCATCACCTGGGTGACCACCTCGGTGACGTACTCCGGCTGCTCGTACTGAATTAACTTGGCCCCGGTAAGTCGCTTGAGGAGCTGCTTGGCCATGTAGGCCACGTACTCGCGCGGCAGGTGCATGGAGTGAAGGGCACCGTCCTTGACGTTCAAAACACCCTAGTGTATATTCCAACTTTCGGGACTGTCAAGGTTCGCCTGCGGCAAGAACCCTGTAGCGCGCGGCGGCGGATCAAGGTTCCCCAAGGTTCGAACGGGCTCCGGGCGGTTAGCTCAGTTGGTCAGAGCGTCTGCCTTACAAGCAGAAGGTCATCCGTTCGAGCCGGATACCGCCCACCACTAAGGAATTGAGTCATTGTATCATTGACTCATTGGACCATTGACGAGCACGGAGCTTCGGCGCGTGAGAGTCGCTAAGCCACTCTCCAGGAGCTTTTGCCAATGAAGCAGTGGCCCAATGGGTCAATGAACCAGTTCCACCGGGGACGTAGTTCAGCTGGTTAGAACGCATGCCTGTCACGCATGAGGTCGCGGGTTCGAGTCCCGTCGTCCCCGCCATTTCTTTGGCTGATCGTTCGCGGCCTGACCGCCTTCCCGTGGTGAATCCGGCGGAGGTTTAAAGGAGGCATCGTCTTATCCGCCGGATGAACTCGGAGACGCAAGGAGGTTTTCCATGCGGCCTCTCCGTTGCCTTCTCTACTTCGTCGTAGCAGCTCTAGCGTGCGCGCCTGCCGCGCGCGGGCAATCCTCCCCCTGGCGTCCCGGCCATGGACACGTACCCGCCATCGCCCCCAGGCAAGCTGAAGCGTTCGCATCCCAGGAAGCCAGCGTTGGCCACGCCGAAGCTGACCGGCTGGCTCCGCGTGGCGGTTGCGAAATGGTCAAATTCGCCTTCACGGTGCGCGATAAGAAAAACCGGCTGGTCCTGGACTTGGCGAAAGAAGAACTGCGCGTCTTCGAGGACGGAACCGAACAGAGAATCGAATACTTCTCGCCCGAGCTGACTCTGCCCCTGAATCTGGGCCTGCTGATCGACTTGAGCCGAAGCCAGCGACGGCGCATGACTGCAGCCGTGCACAACGCCACAGAACCGTTCTTCCGACGCGCGCTGCGTAAGGGCGACCAAGCTTTCGTCATCGGCTTCGGGAACGAGAGCTATCTGGTGAGCGATTTCACAGACAGTCGTGAGAATCTTCTCCAGGCAGTTCGGAAGACTTCGGAGATCAGCGCCAGCGGCGGCACGCGACTGTACGACACCATCGAGGAGGCGTGCCGGGAAAAGCTTGCCACCGAGCGCGGCCGGAAGGTGCTCATTGTCATCACCGACGGCGAGGACAACTCAAGCATGAAAACTCGGGAGGAAGTCCTGGAGGCTGCCACGCGCGCCGGGGCGGTGATCTACGTCATCTGCACGCCCCAACCAACGGCTGTGGGGAGTCTCGCACGCGGCACCGCGGTTTCCCGGTACATTTCCGAACAGAGCGGAGGGCGAGCCTTCACCATCGTCGTGGAGAAAGACTTCGCCGACGCCTTCAACGAAATCGCGGAAGACCTTGTGAACCAATACACGGTCGGTTACTACTCCACCAATCCCCCGCGCCCCGGCAGCGTGCGCAAGCTCAGAATCGAGAGTACAAGGAAGGGCTTACGATTCTTCGGTCCCAGGAGTTATCCGCTACCCAAAAGCTGAGAGCACCCGCGGACCTTGGACTCGGGCGGCAGAATCTCAGCAGGTTCCCCGGCTACCGCTTCCGGCCGGAAGGAAGGTATCTGATCGCGTGGGGGCCGAACGGCCTCCCCCATCCTCTCTGGAACTACCAGGGCTGCCGCCTGGACATGTACCACAACTACAGCCCGAGCAGGGAAATGACCGGACTGGGAGGCACACAATGAGCACTAAGGCTGCGGGACGCTTGGTGATTCTTTCCGGACCCTCCGGCGTGGGGAAAAGCCCTCTTGACAAGGCGCTGGGGAAATTCTACCCGAAACTGCGCCAGCGGCTGCGGAAACTGGTTCTCTACAACAGCCGGGCGCCGCGTCCGGGAGAAGTTGACGGGGTGGATTATCACTTTCGCCTGCGAAGCCAGGTGGAGGCGTTGCGCGCGGGGAGTCGCTATGCCGTCCTGGAGGTGCGTGGTGACCTGCAGGCGCTTGATCTTGAGGAGCTAGAGTCCTTGCTGGCAGATGGCGACGCATTTTTTGAGGGAAATCCCTTCGTGGGTCGGGCACTGCAAACGCATCCCCGCCTGGCGGGCGTTGATCGGCTCAGCGTCTTTCTTGCGCCGTTCTCGAAAGAGGAGATCCTTTACCTCCAGGCCCCGCAGAGAAATGTCTCGCTGCCGGATCTCGTCACGGACGTTATGAGACGCAAACTGCTGCGCCGTGCGCGGCGTCAGAAGCTCGAACTCTCGGCCAAGGATCTGGAAAACATCGAGACGCGAGCCGCCAGCGCCTACCGCGAGCTCCAGGAAGCGTGGCACTTCGACCATGTGATTCCCAACCACGATGGAGAAGACAGCGACAACTGGGAAGCCTTCTATTATCCCTTGGGAGATGCCCGGAAAGCGTTGAATGCGTTCGCTACCTTGCTGGAGGGCAGAGTTCCAGCGGGCGTGGAGAAATGGGAGCAAGCCTTGGTGCCTTGAAAGTCGTCGGCTTGCACCGGCGCCTGTCGCACTGCCGCGCAGCGAGCGTATAATGAACGTCCATTCTTCCGGACCAGAGGTGGAACAGCATGTACGCATCAGGCAAAGGCAACTCCATCCGGCAAGCAGGCACACGGCTGAAGTGGATGGCGGAGGTTGCCCTACTGCTGCTTATCGCGGGACTCGGTCTGCCGACGGCCAAAGCGGCCGAGGTGCCGGTCATCAAGGGTGAACTCGGACCGTGCTCAGCCGACTTCACGGTGACCGACAGCGCCAACAAGCCTCTTTACGATGCCAAGATTCACGTCACGGTGCGGTACGGCTTCATGAGCAAGCGAAAGACCGAGCTGGAAGTGGGTACGAACAGCGACGGGAAAGGGCGTATCGAAGGACTGCCGGACAAGGTGAAGAAGCCTTTGGAATTCCAGGTTCGCCACG
>JALHUF010000124.1 GCA_022866195.1 Terriglobia bacterium | reverse complement strand
TCAGCTTCGTCGGAGGTGTAAGCGCGCAGGCGCACCTGGCATGCCAGGCGGTCGTTAGCGCCGGGCTTGACGTCCAGCGAGCCATAGTCCGCCCGGAGCACGAGCCGGCCGCCTTCCCGCACAGGCGCGCTGCACTCAGCACGCTCCTCCCAGTAATTTCCAACGCGCTGGGGTTCGCCCCGCTTCACGCCGGCCTGGTCAGCGGGCTCCAGCGCCCAGCATGCCCCCGCCACCAGCATTGCTAATATTGAAATAGTCCTGTATTTCATCTTGTATCTCCTACTGCTCATTTCCTTCCATCTTTCGCACCGCCGCTAGGCACTGGAGACGCACATAAGGATTCTGATCGCTCGCCGCGAGCTTCAGCAGCACCGGCATCACTGTTTCATTCTCTCCTTCTTCCACGGCGTGCTCCACGAGTGCGTCCACGGCCGCCACCCTCACTCCCGGATTGGCGTCATGTTCCAGAGCGCCCAGGAGGGCCTGATGCACATCCGGACCCCACTGCATCCCGCGCACCGTCTTCAATGCTTCCAGGCGCACGCCCGCGTTGGCGTCGTGCCGCAACGCATACAGCAACGCCGCACGCACCGAGGGGTTGTCACGATGCGTCCGCAGGGCATCCAGCGTGTCGCGACGGATGCCCGGGTTGTCGTAACCCCTCACCGTGTCCACCAGCACTTGGCGGATGCGGGGATCGTCGAGCGAGCCCTCCAGCGTCACGCGCCGTTCGGCGTCCAGCGTGATGCGCACCCCGCCGGACTGCGGGTCCGGCGCCACCTCGCTGATGTGGCGAATGCGGACGTCGCCGAGGTCGCTGGCGCCAAACGGAGAGGTTGTCCCGCTCAGGGTCAGGGGGGCCAGGCTTCTGGCGCGGGGTCGCAGCGTCCAGCCCAACCCGAACCCGAACAGCAGCAGCGTCAAAACGGCGGCAAGACGCGGCGCCGGCGCGGCGCCGAACTGCCACATCCAACCCCGCAGGAGGCCGCGCCAGCCGAGTTGCTCACGGTCGAGCGCCTCGTCAAGTGCCTGCCGGCACCGGACCAACAGCTCGGGTGTAGGCTCGGGCTGCGGACATTCGCTGAGAACGCGATGCAGGCGGCGGGCCTCCTCGAGCCGCGTGCGGCACCCCGCACAAGACGCCAAGTGGGTCTCAAAGGCCGCGCGGTCCTCGGCCCTCAGCTCATCGTAAAGGTAAAGCGAACTAGTTTTTTCCAGATCGTCGCAGTTCATTAGCTTCTCTCCCGTGCGACCTTGCTAGACCAAGTCGCTCAGGTCCTGACGCAGTTTCTGGACAGCGCGAAACAGGGAATTCTTTGCCGCTTCCTCACTGGTCCCGCAGAGCTCGCCAATGGCCCGGAGCTTCATCCCCTGGCAGTGCTTGAGCTCGAAAACCATCCGCTCGCGAGGGCTCAGCTGGCGCAGCGCGACCTCCAGGCGGCGACTGATTTCCCGGGCACGCAGGGCCTGTTCCGGATTCAGTCCGGGACGGTCGTCCGCCAGCGCCTGCGCATAGTCCAGCTCGCCATCCGCACCCGCCCGAGCGGGTAGCTCGCTGCGGCTCTTCTGCTGGCGAAGATGGTCGAAACATACGTTCGTCACCACGCGATAGAGCCAGGTGGAAAACCGCGATTCCAGCCGGAACCGCCCGAGCGACCGGTAGACCTTCAAGAAAACCTCCTGGTAGAGATCCTGCGCCTCTTCTTCCGAGCGTACCATTCGCAGCGTCATGCGCAGCACTTCCTGGTCGTAGAGGCGGACGAGGGTGTCGAAGGCCGAGCGGTCACCGCGTTGCGCGCGGCGAATCAGAGCTCGCTCCGCCTCAGCCTCGCCCTCTCGAGAGGTTTCGTGCTTGCCCACCAGTTCCAAGCAGGCGCCGTCCACCACAAAATCGATTCTTGCTCCTTTCAGTGTACTTAGACGGAGGGCTTAAGAAAAGGTGAGTTTGGCAAATTCGGAAATCAACAGCGGGGAGGGCCGCTGACCGAGGCGAGCCGCCAGGCGGCGGCCTGCCGGACAGCAAGGGAATCCGTCGCGGTCCAGAGGGTGATAGCCTAGAATGTAGGCTAGACAGTGCGCCCCGCACCGCGGGTTGGAGGCTGAGGCGGCCCCTGTCGCGGGCATTGGGGGGGCACGTCCCCGGCGGACTTAGCCTGACCCCAGGGTCTGCCGCGCCAAGCGCTGAGCGGAACCACGGTGTTCCAGGTAACAAAGCCTTTGTTTTGTTATGATTACGACTAATTGTTTCACGTGGAACACATGCGGGCAACTTCTCCTGACCCTGCATCCACCCCCCTACCGTCGTGGGGTCACTCCCCAACCGCAGCCTTGCAACGCGATTTGCTTTGCCCCTACAATCCCCATGACATGCTCACCGAAACACGCGTCCAGGATCTTCTCCGGCCCTTTGAACTGGAGCTAACCTCCTCCCAGATCGGCCAGGTGCTCACCTACCTGGAACTGCTTCTGCGTTGGAACCAGAAGATAAACTTGACGGCCATTCGCACCCCAGAGGAATGCCTCACGCGCCATTTCGGGGAGAGCCTATATCTGGCGCGTTGGGTGAACCTCCAGGGAAAGCTGCTTGACATCGGCAGCGGCGCTGGCTTCCCGGGGTTGGCGCTGAAGATTGCCTTCCCGGACGTGGCGGCTACGCTGCTCGAGCCTGTGGCCAAGAAACGCGCCTTCCTCAAAGAAGTGGCTAGGGCTTGCCAGATAGGGTCAGTAGACGTGCGACGTGAGCGGCTAGAGGATTTCCTTCGAGGAGATCCTCGCCATTCCTTTGACGTCGTCACCGTACGAGCTGTGGGACAGCTCGCTGAGCTCGTGCCAGCCGCCGCACATTGCTTGAAGCTTGGCGGGCGGCTCTGCCTCTGGCTGAGCCATGAGCAAGGTCGGCAGCTGACGGAAACGCAGTCCACAATCCGCTGGGCACCGCCGATCGCCATCCCGCTGACTCGCCAGCGAGAGATTCACGTAGGCACGCTGGCTACATCCTGACCCCAATCTTTCGCTCTGGTTTCACGTGAAACATCCGGCTCGGTTAGGGCTTGCAGAAAATGTCGGCTTCTGTTAGATTCGCTCTAGTTTCAACAGGTTGAGTGAAGATGAGCCGAGTCATCGCCATCGCCAATCAGAAAGGGGGCGTCGGGAAGACCACGACGGCCATCAATCTAGGCGTCGCGCTCGCCAACCGGGAGATGTGGACCCTGGTCATCGACTGCGACCCGCAAGCCAACACCACCGGTGGCCTGGGCTTTGCCAAAGACCCCTCCCGCCGCTCGCTCTATCACGCCTTGACGATGAACGTGCCTCTGGAAGATCTAATCGTCAACTGTGAAATCGAAGAGTTGCACCTTATCCCTTCGGAGAAGATCTTGGTGGGTGCGAACGTCGAACTGGTGGAAGTCCCCGAGCGCGAGCAGATTCTCCGGCGCAAACTGCACGATCTTCGACACAAGTTCAACTTCGTCATTCTCGACTGCCCGCCCGCGCTGGACCTGCTTACCCTGAATGCGCTCGTGGCTGCGGACTCCGTCATCGTGCCGGTGCAATGCGAATACTTTGCGCTGGAGGGCGTATCCGAGCTGATGGAAACGCTCATTCGCATCCGCCGCACGCACAACCCGAAGCTGGCCGTGGAAGGTATCCTGCTCACAATGTTCGACGAGCGCACGAACCTCTCCCGTCAGGTGCGTGACGACCTGAGAGACTTCTTCGGCAATCAAGTGTTTGCCACGGTGAGTCCCCGGAATGTGCGGCTCGCGGAGGCCCCCAGTTACGGCAAGCCGGTTTTTCTCTACGATCCCCATTGTCGCGGAGCAGAAAGTTATCTCGAACTCGCTACGGAGGTCATCAACCATGACCAGAAAGGCGCTGGGGCGGGG
>JALHUF010000123.1 GCA_022866195.1 Terriglobia bacterium | reverse complement strand
TCCTTGCCCGCTTGGCAGGCGTGAATGGTCTGGACGGCGTGCCAGTGGTCCGGGGTGCAGATGACGACCGCGTCGACGTCCTTCATGTCGAGCAGCTTGCGATACTCCTTGAACTGCTTGGGACTGCTCCCGATTTTCTTGGCCGCGAAGTCCAGGTAGGGCTGCCAGAGGTCGCAGATGGCGACAACCTCTGCGTCCTTGTGGACGAGGAATCCGTCCAACACCTGGTCGCCGCGGTTGCCCAGGCCGATGAAGCCGAGCCGGACGCGATCATTCGCCCCCAGCACGCGCATCCTGCTCAGCGCTGTGGCCGCACCAGCCGCGGCCATCGTCTTGGCAAATTGCCTTCTCGTTAGTTGGCTCATGACCCCACCTCCGCTGGAGTTTAGTCCGCAGTGTCTCGGAATGTAGCAGAGCGCAGGCGCTAGTATAGCCGATGGCTGGTCAACTTACAACAGCCTGGTTCCCGGACCGGCGGATGGAGTGGCGCAGGAGTAAGCGAAGCCCGGCGAGGCGGAGCGGCTCAGTGGTCGCGGGCCGGGCATTGTTCGTCAGCAGCCCCTTCGTGACGTGTCGAGGGACGAAAGGGAAACGATGTGGGGCTGCTCTCTGATTCGGGATGTCAGAAGGGGAGGATGTGGGAGGAAGCGAAAAGAAAAAAGAGGGGGAAGCTCTTCTCCCCCCTCCAAGCGTCGGGTGTTGGGTTGTAACTCTGAGCTTAACCCAGCCACAGCCCGATCCTCGAGCCAAGGCTGATGTCAACTCGTCGTTTCTAAGGGCAAGCCGGATTCCAAACCGCACTATGTATTCCGCCTGCCACGGGAATGAGCTAAGTGGTTAGTTTACAGCGTGTCCGCCGGCGCTATCTGAGCACGATCTCCGCGTCGGCGTCTTCCGATTCTCCGCATTTCTAGATTTGGGAGAGGGAAATACAGATTATTGCATGACGATCGAGAATGGTTGCTTGGGTGCGCACACTCTGAGGAAACTACGGCAGGGGTACCACTCGGTTTGTGATCGACTCGGGTTCCGCCGAGGCGTCGAAAACCGCTGGCGCCACGCACTCACGTGGCGCCGACCAGGGAAATCTTGCCCCTTCGGGTCTTGTGCACAAGCGCCGGGCTGACCTACGGCACAGAAGGACTGACCACTTCTTCTTCGCTAACTACCAGTGGCACTGTAATGGCGGTTGCCGCCCCGGCGGCTATAACCGCAACGAGCGCCACGGAAGCCTGGTGGGAAAGGCCACCGATGCGGAACGTCCGCAACTTCTCCCCGACCGTCATTTTGCCGTGCGCACCCGTTCCGACAGGTTTAGTCTGCTGGGCCTGTGCGAGTCGCGGGTCGATGGTTATCAGTTGTCCCGCCGATACCACCACTGCATCAGGGCGCAGGTCGGCGATAGAGACTTTGCCGCGGTGGACAGCCACCACCAGCGAGCCATCGGCGTGCATAGCGACTTCAGCTATGCTGGGGAAAGTGCCGGTGGGTGAAACCGTGAGACCATCGACTGTCACGCGGAAGGGAGCCTGGCTAGCGAGTGCCCAAGCCACTCGGCCCTTCTCAAGTCCAACTGAGAGGCCCTCCGGGGAACGTTGCAGGGCCGCGCTCGACTGCCGGTCGAAGACCGCCAGCTCGCCCCGCGGCAGAGTAATCGTCGCCCGACCCTCCACGGTCTTCACCTGGTCACCGCTATAGACCACCGACCCCGTACGTGCCATTTCAGCGCCCACATAAACCGCGCCTTCACAACGCAGCGTGCCCAGAGGTGTCAACTCCGCTGCAGGCAGTGTGACAATCGAAAGCATAAGCAGCAAGCTGAGCCAAGCAGGCGCACCGCGCCTGGAAAAAGCGTGGAGCATGAAAGCCTCCTTTTCTGTCCTTACGCCTGGGGGATGAATCGAACGCCCTGCCCTTCCCATTAAGCGAGTCATTTCCATATCAGATTTGGGCGGGTAATTTCAAGCAAATTGTTCTGGAACCGGTGCGGCTTGGCAAGCGGAGTGGTCTTCGATCCCGCGGGGCGCGCCCCGACAATTCCTCCCACGGCCCTGCAAGCCGCTTGACGGAATCCCGCTAGGCAGAGTCTAATGCCCGTTCGGGCTCAGGGCTGGCTCGCTGTGGTGACGCGTGTGGGCCGCGGCCAAGCGAGGGATTGAGGGGTGGGCCTTGCGGTCGCGCGAGGGGTTCGGGAGTTGCTGATGATTGACATCCATTGCCACCCGCTTTGGGGGGTGGATGATGGCGCGCGGAGCTTCGAGATTTCGGTGGCGATGTGCAAGATGGCGGCGGCCGACGGCATCACGCACTTGGGTGCCACTCCGCACTGCAACTTCATGTATGAGTTTGATCCCGAGGTCAATCAGGCCAAGCTGGTGCAACTCCAAGCCGCGGTCGGTGAGGCGCCGCAGCTCCTTCTGGGGTGCGACTTTTACCTTTCCTACGACAACCTCCGGCAGTTGATCGATCAGCGC
>JALHUF010000122.1 GCA_022866195.1 Terriglobia bacterium | reverse complement strand
GCTGGGCAATGTTGATCCTGTGCGTGTCCTGCGGAATGGGACACCGGAATCGGTCACGGCGACTATCGCCGAGTGCCATCACCAGGCAGGTCCGCGCTATATCGTGGGAGCCGGTTGCGAGATTCCTCGCGGCACCCCAGCGGAAAACGTGCGGGCGCTGGCAGAATACGCGCAGCGGCACAGCACGCTGGGGTTGGAATGATTCGCCGCTAAGCCACAACGCCGCGCCGGCGGGCGATCAGCAGAGGATCTGGTCCGCTGGTCAAGCTCCGTGCCGGGCAACTCCCTGTCGCCATGGCCAATGGCTCCGTTAGTCCGCAGCCTTGCATGGCGCCTTGCCGGGCGAACAGAGCCGATGCGTGATGCGGGAGGGTTCTGCCCATGACGCCTCGTGAACGCTGGTTGGCGGTCCTAGAAGGCAGGCGTCCGGACCGCATCCCGTGCGATTACTGGGCGACGGCGGAAGTCACCGCGCGGCTGATGCGCGACTTCGGCTGCCACTCCAAACGCGAGGTCTGGGAGCATTTGGGAGTGGACAAATGCGTTCGCCTGGCGGCGCTGCACCCACTCGCCAAAGAAGACGACTGGCACATCGATTCCAACTTCGCCATCTGGCACGTGGGGACGGCGGATATCCCGTACCAGAACGGGCTGGGTGTTTACACCGAGACGGTTTCGCATCCCCTGGCCCAGGCTGCGACCGTGACAGACGTGGAGCGATTCGACTGGCCCGACCCGGAAGCCTGGGAGGTCCGCAATCTGCGGGCGCGCTGCGAGAAGTGGCGCGGCTATCCGATCTTGGGCGGCACTTATGAGCCTTTCTACCTTTACTGCCACCTGCGCGGCATGGAGCAGGCTCTCGCGGATTTCATCCTGAATCCGGCGGTGCTCGAAGCTGCCCTGGACCGAATCTACTGGATCCACGAATCCATCATCCGGCGAACCCTGGACGAGGCTGCTGACCTCATCGACTTCATCTATGTAGCGGAGGATTTGGGCACACAGGAATCTCTGCTGATGAGTCCCGGCAGTTTTCGGCGCTTCCTCAAGCCTCGCATGGCCAGGATGATTGAGCTGGTTCACTCTTACGGCGTCCGAGTCTTTCACCATGACGACGGAGCCATTCGGCCGCTGATTCCGGATCTCCTTGAGATCGGCATCGACGTCCTGAATCCCATCCAGTGGCGTTGCCGGGGAATGGAGCGCGAAGAACTTGCCAGGGACTTTGGCGCCTCGGTGGTGTTTCACGGCGCCGTGGATAACCAGAAAACTCTTCCCTTTGGCGCGCCCGAGGATGTGCGGCGGGAGGTCGCCGAGAACATCAGCATTTTCAAGGACTGCAAGGGGTATATTATGGCCCCTTGCCACAATCTTCAGCCGAATACTCCGACCGCGAACATCGTGGCGCTGTACAACGCAGTTCAAGAATTCGGGTAAACTACGATTTCGGCCATGAGTGACCTTGTCCACATCGAGCTAGAACCACTGGGGGAAAAGTTCGCTCTCGAGCGCGGCACGCCCTTGCAGGACGTGTTGTTCGCGCACGGAGTGGAATTTACCTGCGGCGGCCGGGCGCGCTGCAAGGGATGCCGGGTGAGGGTAGTGCGCGGCGCGCTGGCCATCACCCCGGAGCAGGAGCAGCTCCTGACGCGGGAAGAACTAGAGGCGGGCTGGCGTCTGGCGTGTTGCGCTAAGGCCGAGGACGACCTCACGCTCGAACTCGGCCAGTGGGAAGCGGCGATCCTGGCGGACAATTCCGTCTTCGCATTCACGCCCGGCGAAGGGCTGGGTGTCGCCGTCGACCTCGGCACGACGACCATCGTCGCCCAGTTGCTCGATCTTTCGAACGCCCACGTGCTGGCCGTTCGTTCCACGCTCAACCTGCAGGCGCGTCATGGCGCCGACGTGATGAGCCGCGTTAGCTTCGCCATCAAAGGCGACGGACTTCTGCGCCTGCGCAATCTGGTTCGCCAGCAGATTGGCAGGCTCATCGACGAACTGAGGGAAGCGGCGCGCGCCAGCAGTCAGCGGATCAAGACCGTGACGGTCGTCGGCAACACCGTCATGCATCATTTGTTCTGCGGCATCGACGTCGCACCGCTCAGCGCGTACCCGTTCGAGCCGGTCCGCGATGGCCTTGAAACCTTCCGCGCCAGTGAGCTCGGTTGGAGCATACCCGGTGATCCGAGCGTGCGCTTCCTGCCGTGCCTGGGAGGCTTCGTGGGCAGCGACATCCTCGCGGGCATTCTCGCCACGCGGCTGGAGGAAAGTGATGCGCTTGTCGGATTGGTCGACCTGGGGACCAATGGTGAAATTGTTATCGGCAACCGCGAACGGCTGCTCTGCGCTTCAACTGCCGCCGGGCCGGCCTTTGAGGGCGCGCGGATCTCGATGGGAATGCGGGCGGCCACGGGCGCGATTTCGAAGGTGGCAGTCGAACGGGGCGCTCTCAACTGCCACGTGCTCGGGAACGTCCCGCCGCGCGGGATCTGTGGCAGCGGGCTGGTGGACGCCGTGGCGGCAGGATTGGATCTCGGCCTGATTCAGCCGAGCGGACGCCTGCGCAACGGCGCGAATGGGTCGCTGATGCTCGCTGGGCCGGTTTCCATCACGCAGACCGATATCCGCGAATTGCAGCTCGCCAAGGGCGCCATCGCTGCGGGAATCCGATTACTCCTCGCGCGCTGGGGCGCTGCACCGAAGGATTTGACGCGGCTCTACCTGGCGGGTGCTTTCGGCAACTACATCAGCCGGGCGAGCGCGCGCCGCATCGGTCTGCTCCGTTTCCCCCTCGAAATGGTCAAGCCCGCCGGCAACACGGCGCTGCTCGGCGCCAAGCTCGCCCTGTTCAACCAGACCGAGGATCAGTTCGCTTACGCTCCGCTGCGCGCCAAGGCCGAACACGTCTCCCTGAACACCGACCCGCACTTCCAGGACGTCTTCGTGGAAGAAATGACGTTTCCGGCGTCGTTGTAGCGGTCACCTTCAGGTGGGCAGCTTCAGTAGCTCATGCGACCGCAACGCGGGCACCGCCACACGGCAACGAACATCGTCTGGCCATAACGGTCGCGGGCTTGCGCCAGCCGCGGCTCCATCGCCTGCCCGCAGCAGAGCAGTGCGCCGGAGGGGTCCGGGTGAGCCGACTGCCCTGTGGGAGCCTTCCCCGGCTCACGCTGTAGAGTAGTGCCGACTTTTCTAAACCGGTCCCACATGCTCTCACCGGTGCCGCGTGGGGTTTGGAGTGCGGTCCGTCGGCTGACGGATTGCTCCCGCTTTGTCTTTGGCGAGCTCCGCTCGCGGCAAGCCGGCGAGCAGAGGCTCGCTGGCCAAAAGCGGCGGCAAGCCTGCCCCGATCTTATCGGGGAGCCGCCGCACTCCAAAGGGCGCAAGGCCTTGCGCCCCTACATCCCCTCACCCGTCCGTCGGCTGACAGGCACCTGCTCCCGTCGGGAGGCACGCAGTAGGGGAGCACCTTCATGGTGCTCCCG
>JALHUF010000121.1 GCA_022866195.1 Terriglobia bacterium | reverse complement strand
GGAACCCGTCGCGGCTGAATAGCATCAGACCCAGCGGGATTTCCCGCCCGACGCTTTCCAGGGTTCGTGCCGCGGCCTCAGCGCGTTGCTCGGCCTCCTGCAGTTGCTTCGTCAGTTCCTTCTCCCGTGCCTTCAATCCCGCAATGACGCTCTGCACGGTGGCCAGCGCGAAAGCAGCTTCGTTTGCCGCGCGCGGGGAAGCCGGTTTCAGGTCAGCCTCGCTGCGCTGGCGTTGGAAGGCTTTGTGCAGCACATAGATGAGAAGAATTAGCAGCCCCCCCAAAACGATTGTCCCGCCCACCACAATCGTCAATTGGCTCAGAGAGAAGTCTCGCGTCATATCAACCGGCGAGGCCGGACCAGCGAAGATAAGCGTCGAGCAGAGCTTGGCCGCCGAGAGCGGCATAAATCGCCGCCGTCCCCAGGAAACTCCCATACGGCCAATGGTAGCCGCGAAAGCGCCGCGTGATGATTTCCAGTGGCAGGGCAATGAGACTCCCCACCAGCGAGCCCAGGAACATCGTTACCAGGGTCAGGGGAACCCCCAGGAACGTGCCGACCATCAACATCAGCATGACGTCGCCGAATCCCAGGTATTCCTTCTGCCGTCTCCCGAGGTAGTAGAAGGCCTGTCCCGCCGCATAGAACAGCCCGCCTCCAAACAGCGCGCCGGCCACCGAACCTAACAGGGAGGAGGTAACACCCTCGGGGAAGATGCCAAACCAGCGCAGCACCCACTCCAGCGGACGATTATCAACCGGCACAATGACGCTGAGCAACAGGCCGAGACCCATTCCCAGGAGCGTGACAGGCTGGGGAATGCGGCGCGCGGTCAGATCCGTGAAGATCACAATCAGCAACAACATCCCGAGTACAGCGTACTTCACGAATTCAGGACTCAGTGCGTAGCGGACGAACGTGGCGACCAGAATCGCGGCAGTCAGGATTTCGACGGCGGGGTAAATGGGCGAGATTCGTTCCCGACAATCGCGGCAGCGGCCGCCCAGAAGCAGATAACTCAGGACGGGGATGTTGTCATACCAGCGGATGGGCTTGCTGCACCGCGGGCAATGGGAGCGCGGCGCAATAACCGATTCGCCGCGAGGCAGCCGAAAGATGCAGACATTCAGGAAACTTCCGAAGGCCAATCCGAAGACGGCCAGCGTCACGTAAGAGACGAGGATCCCAAGGTTCATGCTAGCCGCCCCGCTTGCGCAGGCATTCTCGCTGGCCGTGCCGGGCTAAGGCCGCCTCTACGGGCGGGCCAGCAGTCGGTGATAAAGAGCCTCAGTGCGCGCGAGCATTATATCACTCGAGAATTGGCGGGCCCGCTCGCGGGCGTTAGCGCCCAACTGGCTGAGGCGCGCGCGGTCGGAAGCCGCGGCCACAATGGCCTCTGCCAGAGCGCGGGGTGAGCCGGCCGGAACCAGCCAGCCGGTTTTCCCTTCCTCGACAATTTCGGGGAGACCTCCCACGCGGCTCGCCACCACCGCCCGTCCATGGGCCATCGCCCTGAGGGCAGAGGAGCCCAAGCCCTCAGCCCGCGAGGGCATGACGAGGAGATCGATTCCGGCAAAAAAATCCGCCAGATCCTCCAGGTCCCCCAAGAGTCGAACGCTGTCCCCAGGCCCGCATACTTGTTCCTCGATCTTCGCCGCAGCAGCGCCTGGGACGTGGCCCACCAGCAGCAGCCGGGCTTGCGGCAGCCTTTCAGGCAGAAGACGCATGGCCGCGCTGGCGATATCCTGGCCTTTCTCTGGCGCAAATGCACCGACGTGGCCCAGCACGAATTCTTGCTCGCCAAATCCCCACGCGGCACGCGCGCGTCGGCGAGCCTCGGGAGTCGGTAACTCCCCCGGAATCTCGATACCGTCCGGGATGAGCTCAATCCTCTTTTCAGGGACGCCGGAACTCACCAGCAGGCCCCGAATGAACTCCGACACCGCGATGACGGCGTGGCAAGTCCGTCCGTAGATGAAGCGATGCCGCGCCGGCGCGTCCGGCAAGAAGGTGACCCGCCGGCTGGCAACGCGCCGCACGGGCAGGCCCAGCGAGGCCAGCCAGGCCAGCGCCTGCCCCCGGCCATCATGCGCGTGCAGAACCTGTGCGGGCTCGGCAAGCAGTTGCTGCCGGAGCTGGAGGATGCCGTTCGCCTGGCCCGGGTCGTGCGGCGGCAGGGTGAAGAGGCGCAAACCCTGCTCGCGAGCCCGGGCCTCAAGCGCACTCCCTTCCGGGCAGACCACAAGTTGCTTGTAGCCTCGCGCCTGGAGCCCGCGCGCTAGAAGCAATAGCTGCCGCTGCCCCCCGCGGAGGTCCTGCGCGGTATCGAGATGAACAACGCTCAGCATGCCGAAACTCAAAGTTTGAAACTCGAAACTGGAAATTTGAAACTGGAAACCTTGAAATTCGAAACTAGAAATTCGGAATTCGCTTTCCTGAAACTCGTGCTGGTGCGTTCCCTCCCTCGGCCCCCTAACTCCTGTCTTCTAACTCCTGACTTTCCCGGCTCCGCCGGGACTCGCAAAAGGCGCTCGCTGCCTACTGCTTTCTGCCTACTGCCTTCTGTTCTTTCTGGAGCTGCGCCCACTTCGTATATTTCCGCCGCACGTACCGGGCCGCCATCCAGGCAATCAAGAAGCCCTGGTATCCATCCAGGACGCCCAGCCGCAAGAAGTACGTGGAGAAGAAAATCCAGGGCGGCGTAAGCTGGCGGTGCAAGAAGCCCACGCGGCCGCCGCGCTCGAACATTTCGCGCGCCGCGAGGTCGGTGTAGAACTCGATGCGCTTCCGATGCTCGTCCAGCGAGTCGCAGGTGTAGTGAAGGATCTCTCCCGGCAAGGTCTCAACCGCGCCTTCTACTGCCACCGACTCATGCACGTAGTCACCCACCCAGCGGCCTTGGCGCCGGTCGAAAAGACGAAGCTTGTAGTCTGGATACCAGCCCGAATGCAGTATCCAACGTCCCAGGTAACGCGCCCGACGCGCGAAGCGGTAGCCAGTCGCCGCCGGCGCCGAACCTTTCCAACGCGCGAGAGCGGCCTGTGCATCGGCGCTGAGTTCTTCGTCGGCATCCAGGCTCAGGACCCAATCGTAGCGCGCTTGCTGGCAGGCGAAATTCTTCTGGGCGGCAAAGCCCGCCCAGGGATGTACAACGACGCGCGCGCCTAGACTTGCAGCGAGCCGCGGCGTGTCGTCCGTTGAGCCGGCATCCACCACCAAAACCTCGTCGGTCAGGGAAAGCGAGCGGATGGCGCGCGCGATGTTCTGGGCTTCGTTGTGAGCAATAATCGTGGCTGAGAGTGGTGGCATTTAGGGCGTTGCGTTAGGTTCTGCCCGTGAGAATCGCTGCGAAGTCCCCGGCGCTGACCCGTTCGGCGACGCGCGTGATGTCGCGGCCGAGCGGGCGGTCAGCAGTCAACCGGGCCGAGGCGCGGCGGACCACAGCCCGTGCGTTCTCCGCCAGATTCCCCGTGCGCAGGGGAGCAAGCAGGTCAATGGCCTGGCTGGCGGCCAGGAGTTCGATGGCAAGAACTCTTGCCACGTTGGCGATGACGGGCCGCAGCTTCAGCGCCGCGGTCATGCCCATGCTGACGTAATCCTCCTTGTTCCCGGAAGTCGGAATGGAATCCACCGAGGCCGGATGCGCCAGGACTTTGTTCTCGGAGGCCAGCGCGGCGGCCACCACCTGGGCCATCATAAAACCTGACTCCAGGCCAGGAGACGCAGTCAGAAACGGCGGCAGTTCGGAGGTCAGCGGGTTCACCATGCGGTCGATGCGGCGTTCGGAAATCGCGCCGAGTTGCGTAAGCACGATGGCCACCAGGTCGAGCGCGGTGGCCAGGGGCTGACCGTGGAAGTTGCCGCCGGAAACAATCTCGCCGTCGCGGGCAAAGACCAGAGGATTGTCGGTGGCGCTGTTCATCTCGATCTCAAAGACGCGGCGGGCATAGTCCAGCGCGTCGCGCACCGCGCCGTGAACCTGCGGCATGCAGCGCAAGCTGTAGGCGTCCTGCAAGCGCGGGCAAGCGCGATGCGAAGCGCGAATCGTGCTCCCCCGATTCAGCCGCGCCAGATTACGCGCCGTCGTGAGCTGTCCGGGATGGGGGCGCGCCTGGTGCAGTCGCGCATCGAAGGCCGCCGGCGAGCCGCGCAAGGCATCGAGCGACAGCGCTCCGGCCACGTCGGCCGTGTCCACCAGCAGCTCAGCCTGCCGCAGGGCCAGCAACCCGACGGCCAGCATCGCCTGCGTGCCGTTCACCAGCGCCAGACCCTCTTTTGCTTCGAGCTTCAGCGGCTTTTGCCGAATGGCTTTTAGCGCCCCCGCCGCAGAAATCTGCTGGCCGCGAAACACCACCTCACCTTCGCCGACCAGCGCCAGCGCCACGTGCGCCAGCGGCGCCAGGTCGCCACTCGCGCCCACCGAACCCCGCGAGGGAACTACGGGATGCACGCGCTGGTTGAGAAACTCGCGGAGCAGTTCGACGACT
>JALHUF010000120.1 GCA_022866195.1 Terriglobia bacterium | reverse complement strand
TAGGCTACATAGCCAAGCGACTTCAGCTTTTCCAGCGTCTCGGGCGCGAGCGGTGGGCCCTTAGCGGGAGAGGCCTGGGCCGTGTACCGCCGCTCGAAATCCCGCAGTTGGCTGCGCAGCGCCTCGGCCTCCGCCCGGCGCGTAGCATAGAGGTTGCGCTTTTCTTCGGCATCGGAGGTCAGGTCATAGATCTCCGGGCGCGGCGCCTCAATGTAGTGGTAGCGGCGTATGGAAAGCGAGCGCAGCGGGCTCCAGCCGAAGGAGTCGTGTGGGTAATACGTCTCGGCGTAGACCGGGCGCTCGCGCGGCGCGGTCTTGCCGAGGATGAGGGAGGCGAGGCTGGTTCCCTGGAACTGCCGGCTCAACGGGTCACGGAGGCGCAACAACTCCAGGAGCGTGGGCGCCACGTCGATGGTCGCCACGGGCGGCTGGATTACCCGTGCCGCTGAGCCCTGGCCGCGCGGCAGCTTGAAAATCAGCGGCACGCGCAAGGTGGAGTTGTAAACGAAGAACCCATGCTCGTCCTCGCCGTGCTCGCCCAGCGACTCGCCGTGGTCGCTGAGCAAAACGATGAGGGCGCGGTCGTAGAGCCCGGCGCTCCGCAGGTAGCCAAAGAGGCGCGCCAACTGGCTATCTACGTAGGCTACCTCGCCGTCGTAGAGGTGACCGGCGTACTGGCTATGGAACGGCTCCGGAGGGTTATAGTCGCTGTGCGGGTCGTAGAGGTGCAGCCAGACGAAGGAAGGCCGCGCGGCGCTCTGCCCGGAAGCGTAACCCCTCAGCCAAGCGAGCAGGCGGTCCACTGTCTGCCCCGCGCGCCGCTCGATGTTGCCGGGATTGCGCGTCTCGAACTGCCGGGGATCGAAATGGTCGTCATACGTCTGGAATCCGCGCCGCAAGCCCCAGGTCGAATCCAGCACGAACGCGCTGACGAAGGCGGCGGTGGCGTAGCCTTGGCGCTGGAAAGCTTCGGCCAGCAGGCCGACGCTCGGGGGCAAGCCCGGGCTGGTGAAGTCCCGCACGCCGTTGTACATGGGATAGGTGCCGGTGAGGATGACCGCGTGGGAGGGAAGGGTGATCGGAACCTGCGCCAGGGCATTGTCAAAGCGGACGCCGGCGCTCGCCAGCGCATCCATGGCGGGGGTGCGCACGCGGCGCGCGCCATAGCATCCCAACCGGTCCGCGCGCAACGTGTCCACCGTAATCAACAAGACAGGCGTCTTCGCCGTCGGCGCGGACTGTGCCGACGCCGTAGCGCTGGAGAGAAGCGCCAAGACCGCGAGGGACAAGAAACGACGCCTGAGTCCGACCATATTCTGGCTTCCGACTCCTGACTCCTCGCTTCTCACTTGTCACGCGTCACTGGGTTTTGGTACGGTCGAATTCCTGCTGGGCCTTTTCCTGCAGGCCCTTCGCCGCATACGCCCGGCCCAGGTGGTAATGTGCCTTGCGCATCTCGGGAGCAATGGCCACGGCGCGCTCCAGCTCGCGCACCGCATCGTCCACGCGTTTCAGATAGAGGTAAAGCTCGCCCAGCGCCTCATGCGCTTCCGCGTACTCCGGGAAGATCTCGACGGCGCGTTGGAAAGCGCGAATGGCGTCATCGGCTCGTTGCTGGCGGCTGTAGACGGCGCCCAGGTTGAAGGCTGCGGCGAAGTTGGTGGGGTCGAGCTCGACGGCGCGCACAAAGGAAGCTGCTGCAGCGTCCAGGTCGCTGGTCTGCAATTGCGACAGCCCCAGGTAGTAGGCGGCCAAGGCAAACTTAGGGTCGAGTTTGAGCGCAGACTGGAAGCGCTCGATGGCCTGGCGATAATCTTTCAGGCGGTAGTAATCCAGCGCCATCAGGTAATTGATGGTCAGAGAAGCGGCCTCCGTCTTCTCTGCTTCGCGCAATTTGTTTATAGATAGTTGGTAGCGGCCGTGTTGGCCGTCGGCCATCGCGTCGGAGACCAGTTCATACACCTGAATGCGATCCTTGGGGTCAGGGAGGGCTCCGCCATCGGCCTCGGCAAAGCTGCCGGCGGAAACCGCAACGTAGCCGAGGGAACGGAGCCGCTCCAGCAGGGCAGGATCGGTCAGTTCCTTTTCGGTGGCGGCACCGCCGGCGGCCGGCGTGAGGCGGCGGATCAGGCTGCGAAGACGACCGCGCATTTCCTGCCCGAGCGACTGCCGCGCTGGGTAGAGGTTCTTCAGCTCCTTGGCGTCCGTACGCGTGTCGTAGAGTTCGGGCCGCGGGGCGTCCACGTATTTCATCCCGCGCGCCTGCAGACTGCGCAACTGGCTCCAGCGGAAATGCAGAAGCGGGAGGTAGTTCTCCGCATAAAGGTTCGACGCGCCCGCTGCCGGGCGGCCGAGGATTAGCGTCAGCAAACTCCGCCCCTGCACGCTCGTGGGGATGGGAATCTTCAGCGCCTGCAACAAGGTGGGCATGACGTCCACCAGCGACGCCTCGCCATCGACCACGCGCGGCGCCGTGCCGGGGATCTTGACGAGCAGGGGAACGTGGAGTGTCGAGTTGTAGATGAAGAAGCCGTGGGTCCGCTCCCCGTGCTCTCCCAGACCCTCGCCGTGGTCACCGGCCAGGGCGATCACCGACTTGTCGAAAAGGGCTTGCTGCTTCAGAAAAGCGAACAGCCGCCCCAGTTGGGCGTCGTCAAAGGCGATCTCGCCGTCATAGGGACGCGAGCGGTAGCGGCTGGCGTAAGGTTCGGGCGGCGTGTAGGGATCGTGCGGATCGTAGAGGTGGACCCAGAGGAAGAAGGGCTGGCGGGGATTGAGTTTCAGCCAGCGCAACGCCTCGTCCATCACCAAGTCGCCGCGGCGCTCCATCTGGTCAAGGTGGGCTTCCTCCAGGCGGCCGAATTCAAAATGGTCGAAGTAGGTGTCGAAGCCTTGGTTCAGGCCGAAGCGGCCGTCCAGCACAGCCGAGCCAATGAAGGCTGCCGTGGTGTAGCCGTGGTCGCGGAGCACCTTGGCCAGAGTGGGAGTGCTGGCGGGCAGCCGGTTGCCGCTGAAATCGTGCATCCCCGTCGCCATGGGGAAAGCGCCGGTGAGGAGCGCGGCGTGCGCGGGGAGGGTGATGGGGACAGGCGTGTAGGCGTGGGTGAAGCGAGCGCTGGCGCGGGCCAACTGGTCAATATGCGGAGTCTGAATCGACAGATAGCCGTAACAGCCGAGGTGGTCGGCGCGCAGCGTGTCAATCGTGATGAAAATCACGTTAGGCTGCGCCGGGGCAGCGCCCCGAAGGTCGTCGGCGACCAGGTGGCTGAGGCCCGCGGCAAGCGCAATCACAGCAAGCCCGGAACACCAGCGACTCAGCCAACTTGGGTTCGTGACTCGACAGTTGGGGCGCCGAGCGCCGGTATGGACGCCGAGGGCTACGGTCTCGTGTGGGGAAGTGTTCACTGGGGGGTCTTGTCTCCTGCAATGACTTCCTGGACCCGCCCGAGAATGATCGCGGACATCAGGGGATGGCCTTCCAGCGATTGGCCCCCGTCGATCACCACGTCGGGGTACTTATGCCGCAGAGACGCAATCAGGTGGGGCAAGTCGCGTTGCAGATGCAGGCCCAGAGTCAGGAAATAGGGAATGACGATCACGCGACGGATACCAGCCGCCACCGCCTGCGCCACCGCTTCCCCCAGGTCCGGCCGAGCCCGCTCCAGAAATGCCGCCCGGACGTAACTGTAAGGCCCGCGCGCCGCGAGCTGGTTAGCCAGCTCGTGAACGCCCCGGTTGGCGTCCTCCACGCTGCTGCCGTGGGCAAAAAGCAAAATGCCCGTTCCCGTGCTTTTCTCAGTCATCGGAGATTTTGCCGAGCCAAAAACCTATTCTACAGCGGGCGCGACGGGTTGTGTAGCACCACCGGTGCGACCCACGACGAAACATCGATTAGGCAGCGCCTGCCAGTCCCCACTTCTGCCGGATTCCGTTTTCCAGTCTCTCAAACACCAACCGGTCCACTAAGTGCCCAATAGCCATGATCAGCGCCATGACGGCCAGAACCTGGCTCATGTCATTCAAGTCGCGTCCCATCATGAGCAGGTGGCCGAGGCCCAGACTTACGAAAAGCATTTCTCCGGAAATCAGTGACCGCCAGGCAAAGGCCCATCCTTGCTTCAGTCCCGCCACCAGGTGAGGCAAGCTGGCGGGCAGGAGCACGTGCACGAACAAACGAAGACCGTGAGCCCCCAGGTTGCGCCCCGCCATGAGATAGATTTTCGGGACGTGGCGCATGCCAATTTGCGTGTTAATGGTGACGGCCAGGAGCGATCCCATTACCACCACGAACACGATGGCCTTTTCGGTCAGGCCAAACCAGAGAACGGCCAGAGGCAGCCAGCACAAGCTGGGAAGACTTTGCAGGCTCAATACCACCCCGCCCAGTGTGGCCTCCAGAAATTCACTGGTGGCGATTAGGAATCCCAGCACAATGCCCAGCAGCACCGAGAGGCCGTACCCCAAGGCGATCCGCTTCAGGCTGATCCCCATGCCAATCAGGAACGTTCGGTCAGAGAATCCCATCTGCAAGGACGCGAGGACGCTCAGGGGTGAGGGAAAGAGGTAAGGTGGCCAGATTCTCAACTCACAAATGAGCTGCCATAGGGCCACGACGGCCACATAGAACGCCAGTTGCCTAACGATTCTCTTCATGGCTGTACTCCGCCTCGACTGCCTTATTGATTTCCTCTTTCAATTGGGCCAGGACTTCCCGCGCGGTGAGCGCCAGCTCAGGGTCTTCGAGATGGCGAGGCCGCGGCAGGGTGATGATGAACTGGCTCTTGATGCGTCCGGGGCGGAAGGTCAGGAGGATCACCCGACCGCCCAGACGGACCGCCTCGCGCACGTTGTGGGTGACGAATACGATGGTCTTGCCTGTTTCCGCCCAGAGGCGGGCCAGTTCCTCATGCAGCAGGTCACGGGTCTGGGCATCCAGGGCGGCGAAGGGTTCATCCATCAGGAGCACGTCGGGCTCGGTGACCAGCGAACGCGCCAGTGCGACGCGCTGCTTCATGCCGCCCGAGAGTTGGTGAACGTAGCTCGTCTCGAAGCCCGAGAGGTGGACCAAGCGCAGGTACTGTTGACTCCGCGCGCGGCGTTCCTGCTTGGGAAGACCTTGCATGCGCAGGCCAAACTCCACGTTCTCCTGAACCGTGAGCCAAGGGAACAGGCCCAGCTCCTGGAAAATGACCAGGCGCTCTGTTCCCGGGCCTTTAATTCGCCGTCCGTCCATCCAGATTTCTCCGCTCGTAGGCTGGTCCAGGCCGGCCATCAGGTTGAGCAAGGTGGACTTCCCACATCCGGAGGGCCCAACAATGCAGAGGAATTCCCCTTCGCTCACTTCCAGGTTGATATTCTCCAGGGCGACGAGGGTGCCGCGCGGGGTGGGGAAGGAACGTGAGACACCGCTCAGGCGAAGTTTACCCTTCGGCTGATTCGAGGCTTGCAGCGGCTCCGGCATGCAGCGTCCTCCCAGGCGCAGTTTCGGCGCCTTCCCTCACGGCAGCGGTTTGGCT
>JALHUF010000119.1 GCA_022866195.1 Terriglobia bacterium | reverse complement strand
TTCTTCGCGCCCGCCTCAGGCGTTAATGAGGATCCCGTCACCGGCTCGGCCCATTGTTGCCTGGGGCCATTCTGGAAAAAGCGGCTGGGGAAAGATCAGTTCATCGCCTGGCAAGCCTCGTCACGCGGCGGCGTGGTTCGTGTCCGCCTGAAGGGGAAGCGAGTAATCCTGGGTGGGAAGGCGATCACGGTTCTGCGCGGGCAACTTGTGTGAGTGTGCGGCTGCCGCGTGGAAGCTGCGGCCCGGAACGCTTGACAGCACCCCGGCCGCAGCCGAAGATAGGCAGCCGGTACGTTTCAAGGTGAGGAAAACCTCTTGCCCGAGGATCCGCGTGAACATCTGGTGCGCATTGTCCGGCTGGTTTTTGCCCGCCGTTTGACGGATGCCAGTGGCGGGAACATCAGCCTGCGCGATGGCGACCGCGTTTATATGTCGCCCGCCCACGCCGGAAGCAAACAGCAATGGCAGATTGAGCCGGCCGACGTGGTGGCGCTCGACCTCAAGGGAAATGTCGTTCAGGGCCCTGACCGGAGAACCCGCGAGTGGCAAATTCACCTGGGGATCTACAGGGCCTTGGAGCGCGCAGGAGGCATCATTCACGGGCAGGCGGGATACCTCATGGCCTTTGTCGCCGCCGGCCGACCGATTCCTCCGGTGCTCGAGCACACGCAGAAGTTCGGCACCATCGGGGTGACTCGGCCCGCCAAGGCCCACAGCGCCGAGCTGGCGCGCTTGGTGGTGGAGGCGCTGGAGCCGCAGAAAGAGGCGCTGGAGAAACACGGCATTGCGACGCTGGTTCCCCAGCATGGTATCGTGGTGGTCGGGCGCGACCTTGACGACGCCTTCGACACGTTGGAACGCATCGAGACCAACGCCCAGGCGTACCTGCTGGGCTGCTTGTTTGGCAATCCGCCCCTGCATGGCTAAGGAACCCGGCCCCTAAGGGTCTTCATTTTCGCTTTTCGCTTTTCGATTTTCGCTTTTCGCTTTTCGATTTTGGATTCTTGACTCTTGATTCTGACTTGCTCCTTTTCGACTTTCGACTCTCGACTTTTGACTCGCTCCCGTGATTCTCACCGTCACTCCCAACACGGCACTTGACCACGTGTTCGAGGTCGAGCGTTACGTGCCCGGCGCTCGGTTGCGAGCCCTCATGGAGGCCGAGTGCATTGGCGGCAAGGGCAATTTGGTCTCGGCGTGTGCCGCGGATTTCGGCGCCCGCTCGGTTTCGCTGGGTTTTGCCGCGGGTGCAAACCGTCGTTGCCTCATTGGACTCCTGCGCGAGCGCGGCGTGCGCGCCGACCTCAGTCCCGCCCAAGGCGAGACACGGCGCATCGTAGTCGTCGTCGATCAGAAACGGCACGGCCAGACTTGGCTGATGCCCGAGACGCTGCGGGTGAGCCGCGCGGGCGAACGCGATCTACTGAAGCGCGTCTCTCGCTGGCTGCCCATAGCCTCGTGGCTCGCGCTCTGCGGCAGCCTCCCGCCCGGCTGCTCTCCCCTGCTCTACCGGCGTCTCACAGAGCAGGCCCACGCCCGACAAGTTCCGGTGCTGATCGATTCCCGTGGTCGCCCTCTGGCCCTCGCCCTGGCGGCAGGCCCGCAGGTGGTGAAACTGAACCGCGAGGAACTCGAAGGAACCTTCGGAGAGAAGATCTCCGGCGAGCCGGCACTGGCGTCAGCGCTTCGCCGACTGATCGCCGAGGGTGTCGACTTGGCAGTGTGCACTCTGGGAGCGCAAGGCGCCATGGCCATGACCAGCGAGGCCGGATGGCGCGTCCTCCCGCCGGCCATTCAGATGGTGAGCTCCGCCGGCTCCGGGGACGCTTTCACCGCCGCGCTCCTAGCGTGGCGAGAGAAAGGTGCCGAGTGGCCCGAGGCTCTCCGCTGGGCTTGTGCGGCGGGCACCGCCAAGGCCTTGGAGGCTCGCACTGACCGCCTGGACTTAGATACCGCCCGCCGGCTCTTCCGAAAGGTCAAGGTCAAGAATCTCTGACTACAAGCGCCCGCGCTGTGGTAGCTTGCAGGGCCGCTTGGTGCGCAAGATACAATCCTTGCCCGCAGGGGGTCTGACTCTTTGAAGCCTATCAAGCATCTCCGTTGGTGGATCGTTTGGACGCTGTTCGGCTCGACCGCCATCAACTATATCAGTCGCCAGACGCTTTCCGTTCTCGCCAATACCATCACCCAGGAATTCCACCTGAGCAACACGGATTATTCGTGGATTGTTTCAGCCTTTCAGATTGCCTACGCGCTGATGTGGCTGGCCGGTGGGGTCCTGATTGACGTGATCGGGGCACGGCTGGGTTTGGTGCTGGCCGCGTTGTGGTGGTCGGTGGCGAGTATGCTGACGGGCCTCGCCAATTCGATGTTCTCCTTTGGCTTGTTCCGGTTCCTCTTGGGCGTCGGCGAGGGATGCAACTGGCCTGCCGCCACCAAAGTGGTCGCCGAATGGTTCCCCGCTCGGCAACGCGGTTTAGCGGTTGCCATCTTCGACAGCGGCTCCAGTGTGGGCGCCATCCTGGCGCCGCCTCTGGTGTGGTGGGTCACGGTGACCTTCGGGTGGCGCTACGCCTTTGTCGCTTCCGGGCTTTTGGGATTCTTATGGGTCGGGCTCTGGTTGGCACTCTACCATCCCCTACGCAAACATCCCAGGCTGACGGAAGAGGAGCGCGCATTGATTGAAGCGGGGCGCGACACTGCCGAGACCTCAGCACGCCGCGGCGTCGGTCGCTATCTAGCGTTGCTGAAACAACGGAATGTCTGGGGAATTATCCTGGGCCGCTCGCTCACCGACCCTATCTGGTGGTTTTACGTTTTCTGGCTACCTAAGTACCTCGGCGACGTGCGCGGGTTCGATCTGAAGCACCTTGCCTTCTTCGTCTGGATCCCCTTTGTGGCTGCGGACATTGGAAATTTCACCGGCGGGTTTGCCTCCGGCTTCCTGATTAAGCGCGGCATGCCCGTAATCCGCGCCCGCAAATGGGTGTGCGTGCTCAGCTCGGTGGCTGTCCTCGCTGGGATTCCGGCCGCCATGACAAGCAACGCGTACTGGGCGATCGCGCTCATCAGCGTGGCGCTCTGGGGGTACGCGAGCTGGTCAACCATGGGGCTAACCTTTCCTACTGACCTCTTTCCTCGAGACGTAGTGGCCTCGGTGACGGGCCTGAGCGGGTTTGCAGCTTCAGGCTTGGCAGGTATAACCTTCACCCTTGTTGTGGGATGGCTTGTCGATAAGTTCTCCTACTTCCCTGCATTCCTCGCGGCCGGTTTGGTTCCCCTTCTGGCCACGGCGTGTGTGCTCATCCTCATTCGCGCCCCGCAGACGGCAGGGGCTAGGGACTAGGTGCTGGGGACACGGAATTGCCGATTGTCGATTGAAGATTGCCGATTGAAAAGCCGCGACGCGGGCACGAAGTGCGAGATCCGGCCTCGATAACGGCAAGAGCGATTTTGCAGTCCGGAGCGAACCCCGGAAGGTGTGTTGCCTTCTGCCTTCTGCCTTCTGCCTTCT
>JALHUF010000118.1 GCA_022866195.1 Terriglobia bacterium | reverse complement strand
TGATCTGGATTGGCAAGACCGCCGTCGCCGATCAGATGGCGCACCAACCGACGCTCCAAAACCTGCGACTAGCCGCCCAGCTTGACCCTTCCAACTCGGACTACCACTTGCGGCTGGGACGTCTGTTCCAATACAGCCTGGCCGACCTGGATCCTGGCCAGGCGACGGAGCATTTTCGCAAGGCCGCACGTTTGAGCCCATACAACCCGCAGCCTTGGCTCGACCTGGGAGCCGCACTGGAGTTTCAAGGGAAGACCACGGAGGCTGAAGCCTGCCTGCGTCGGGCCGATTTCATGGCACCCGATCTGCCCGCCTTCCAGTGGGCTATCGGCAACTTCTTCCTACTACATGGCAATGTTGATGACGCGTTCCGACACTTCCAAATCGTTCTGGCCGGCAGTTCCCAGTACGACCAAATCCTGTTCAGCACGGCCTGGAAAGCCTCGGGTGACGCCAACAAGATCCTGGAGCAGCTTATCCCCCACCAGGTCGGCACCGAATTCGCCTACCTTCACTACCTCCTCGGACAACAGCTCTATACGGAAGCTCGAAGCGTGTGGAAGCGGATTGCCGGCAGTGCAGAGACCTTCCCGCCGGCGCAAGCATCGGAATACATCGACCGCATGATAGGGGCGCAGCGGCCATCCGAGGCTTACGAAACCTGGACTGACCTCCGCAAGAAGGGCCTGATCGCCGCCACCTATGAGGCAACGAGTAAGAATCTCCTGATGAATGGTGCCTTTGAGGAGAGAGTTCTGAACATGGGCTTTGATTGGCGGATTCTGCCCCTGGAAGGCGTCTATGCCGGCCTAGATCAAACTACGTTTCATTCCGCCAGCCACTCGCTTTTTGTCCAGTTCCCTGGAAAGCAGAACTTAAGGTATCGCCATGTTCTCCAGTACGTGAAGGTTGAACCTGGGCGTTCGTACCGCCTCCGGGGGTTCATGAGGTCCGAGGGGATCACCACCGATTGCGGGCCTCTCTTGGAAGTTCGCGACCCTTACGATACCCGAGCCCTCGATGCGTTCACCGAGAGTCTCCAGGGCGATTCGGTGGGCTGGATTCCGGTTTCCGTAGATTTCACCACGGGACCAAAAACGGAACTTATCGCCGTGACTGTTACCCGCCTGCCGAGTCGGAAGCTTGACAACCTGATCGCTGGGAAGGTCTGGGTAGATGACCTCAGCTTAACAGCCGTGTCGACCGACACGGCGAACACCAGGTAAGAACACGTTAGCGCATGTCGCCCTCGAGACCGCGAGTCTCCCGCTGCCTGCCAGTCGAGGAGCCTCCGGCCTGCCTCTCCCCACGTCGTTCGACGCAGGCGGCTTTGTAACCAATTCCCAACACTACCGCGAAAATCAGGGCATTCGCCGGTATTTGCAGATTGAAATCCGTGGCGCTGTGAATAAGCATTCCCAGCGTACTCCCAATACACCCCAAGGTGACCGCGGGACGGTAGCGTCGGGGATCAGTCAGAAAGGAAATGATCATCCTGAGGCAAAGGTAGAGGATGGGCAAGAAAAGTAACGCCACACCGACCAGACCCGTGTCGGCGGCAAACTCCAGATAGTCGTTATGCGCATGGTCGACGTATAAGTTGACCAAGCCAGTCTGGTAGTGACGAAAGCCTGTGCCGAAGGTTCCTAGCCCTGTCCCCACCAGAGGGTGATCGCGGACAAGTCGTAGGGCGTCTTTCCACATGGCAATCCGCCCTTCCTGTTGGAGGTATCCCGGCTCCGCCATCTGCTCAAATCGCGCCAGTACGGGGTCGAGTCCAATCCAGAGCCCATAGCCGATCATGGCAAGTAAGACCACGAAGATACCCACCATCCAGGCTTTTCGCCGAACCTTCAATTGGGCTAGGAAGGCCATGAAGATCAAGCTGAACAGCAAAGCGAGAATGCCTCCGCGAGAGCGAGAAAAGACCAACCCGACCATGAGAACGACCGCCAAAAAGAAATAGAAGAGAGACTGGAAGCTGCTTGAACTATTTCCTCTGGATGCCTGTTCGCTCCCCCCACCTTGCCTTCGCCTGTCCCCTCGCTGGAGAGAGTAGAACGCGAGGGCCAAGACGAAGGGGACTATCAGCCCCAATAACCCGGCAAAGTGATTCCGGTTGATGTATGTCCCGGTCGCTTCCTCGAGATCAAACTGCTTGGTGTAGGTGAAAATCTTCTGCCAGCCCGTCAGGTACTGAACAATGCCATAGACCGCTTCAAAACACCCCAGGAGGATCAGCGTCCGCAGCAGGGTGCTCTTCCGCTTTTGGGAATCAAACAGGTAGGCCGCCAACAGAAACGCGCCCAGATAAGCGAGGAACTTGGCTAATGCCACCACGGAATCGTGCGGATAGATACTCAAAGCCGTCCAAACCCATTGGCTTGGCGCGAGGCCGCTCAGGCTCGGGTCAAGGAGCCGCGCGGGACTAATCCAACCGATGACAAAGGAGGGGAGTGGCACTAACTGCAATAGAGCCCAAAGTACGAACAGAACCGGCCAGAGCGGCAACCGGAGAGCGATCTCGCCCTGCCGGGTCTGCCTCCACAAGAGCAGCAACACGGCAAGAAAAACCGCGAACTCCATGAGCGTGTAGGTAAGGGGCTGAACGCCGCCGAAGGCCAGTGTCGCCCCCACAATCGTCACTGCCAGCACCAGTTCAAGTACTCTGTTCATAAAGGACAGCCCCGCTTCTTCTCTTGACTGAACCGCAAGCAGCCGGATCCGGCAACTTCCTCTCCGCCTCGCCTTCTGCCAGCCTGACAAGTGCTAAGAGCGCAACGCTTCTTCCCAACTGAGCCAGAGGTCCCGGAGCGTCGTTTCCAGGGCGTGTTGCGGGACCCACCCGACAGCGCGCTTGGCCTTGGTGGGATCACCCCACAGGGCGGGTGCCTCCTGCGTGCGCACCTTCGATTCATCCACGACGACGCGGATAGGCTTCGAGGTGAAAGACCGCAAGATCTCCACTACCGATTCGATCGATACAGGCCGGCCCGAGCAGAGTTGGTAAACATCCCCGGGCTCGCCCTTCTCCAACAGCAGGTGGTAACCGCGCACGATGTCACGCACGTCACTGAAGTCACGCTGGACGTCGAGATTCCCCACCGCGATCGTTGGCGGTC
>JALHUF010000010.1 GCA_022866195.1 Terriglobia bacterium | reverse complement strand
GCACGAACTTGCCTTAGCTCCCCAGGATTTGTTTTGGGCCACCAAGCTCTTCTCCCAGAGCGAAGCCCTGACCGATGACCTCTTTGATCTTTCTCAGGTTGCCTACGACAACAACCGCGAAGAGCTGGGCAAGCAGCTTTCCGAACTTGTCAGGCTCATGGACCACCACAATGCGTTGATTGAATCGTACGCCTTCCGTGTGGTTGCAGAAAAACAGGAACGCCTGCGCCAACTGGAAAAGGAAAACCAGGAGTTGCGGCAGAAGCTCCAGGAACTTACGGAGCAATCAAAAGGGATTTCCCACCCTCCATAGCGTGTCGGGCCTGGCGAGAAGGCGTGGTGAGCAACCCGGCCCCGCTGCCGGCCATCCTATAGCCAAGAGGCCCCCAGCGAGGTGTAGCATGAAAGGCGCGCGGTTTCTTCTTCTCCTTGTGGCGGTCAGTCTTGTAGCGTGGCCGGAATCCGGCCGCAGCCGAGGCGCGCAGGAGTCCCCCGAGACTCCGCCCGCGCCAAAAACGCCCAAAGTAGTCGTGCCTGCTGAGACGACCATCCCCTTGGTACTGAAGAACACCATCAGTTCGCGCACCGCCTTTGTGGGCCAAGCGATTTACTGCGAGACCATCTTCCCCATTACGGTGGGCAACCGCATCGTGATTCCGGTCGGCAGCTCGGTGAAGGGGGCTGTCGTTCAGGTCGTCCGGCCCGGACGCGTGAAGGGCAAGGCTCAAATCGGCCTGCGCTTTGAAACCCTCATCCTCCCTAACGGGACCACGCGCCCTTTGCGCGCCACTTTTTCTGGCTTCGGGGGAACCGGGAAGGAAACCTTCAAGCCCCAGGAGGCAAAGGTCGAAGGCGCATCTTCAAAGGGCGAGGATGCCGGCAAGGTGGCCCGGACGACTATTACCGGGGCTGAGATTGGCACGATACCGGGAGCCGTCAAGGGCAGCCCCGGGAAAGGGTTGGGAATCGGGAGCGCCATCGGCGCGGCCGGAGGACTGATCTGGATCCTGGCCGCCCGTGGGCAGGATATTCTGCTGCCTCCAGGGACCAACCTGGAGTTTCAGCTCAGCGCCCCGCTCAGCTGTGAGCGCGACGAACTCGAACCTGCCAGCCACTATGAGGAAGGTCCGGCCCTCCCGCGCCGCGAGCCGTGATCGCGCTTCCGCCCGGGCGCTGAGCAACTGGCATCGCCTGTGACGGCAAGGCGCGCCTCCCCTGCCGCAGCAACGCCAAGGAGAAGATCAACTAAATCTTTTCGGTGCCCCCTCACCGTCGACACCGCCGCGCTTGTGCGCCCGCCGATGTCAGACTCCTCAGCGCGTTGCCACGTCCCGAAGTCAGGGAAACGTGCAATCCCACTCCCCAAACCGCGAGGTTTGGCGCGCTGATTTGGAGTACGCTCGCGTGTGGGTAGTTAGGTTACGGTGAGAGATATGAGGGCGTAGTTGGTTGCGTCGCCCGATTTCCCCTGCACATAGATGCCGTACGTGCCCTGCGGCGTGCCGCGGATCTGATAGTAATTCTCGCCGCACGAGGCCAGGAACAGAGCCAAAAGCAGGATCGCGGCGGTAAGAGCCATAAAGGCTGGCGCACGGCGACGAGCAGTCTGCGCCAGCTTTGCCAACGTGGCGAAAACCATCAGCCCCAGGAGCCAGGGTAGTGGAGACCAGGGCCCGGAGGAGGGCGGCGCTGCCGTACGGGCGGTAGTGTGAATCGTGACCGCAGTCGTACCAGGATTCGTGCCGTCGAGGGTTACCGAGTCAGGTGAAAAAGTACAGGTAGTTGCTTGCGGAAGCTGAAGGCAACTGAACGTTACCGCCCCGGTGAAACCGTTGGTGGGGGTGATGGTCAGCGTGCCGGATACCGAATCTCCCGCCGCAACCGTCGTAAAGGTCGGGTAGACAGTGAGCGAGAAATCGGCAAACAGAACCGAAAGGTCTACCGAAGCACTCTGGGTCCCGTTCACTCCGGTGGCTTTGAAATTCAGGGCAGCTTGCGTCACCTGCTTGAGGCCGCTGACCGTCAGTGTGCTGCTTTGACCGGCTGTAATCGACGTGGGATTGAACGTACAAGTGGCCGGGGTGTTGCTCGTGCACCCCAGGGTAATGCTGCTGGTGAATTCACTGGGGGCGGTGGCGGAGACAGTGAAGCTGGCGGAATCAGTACCCCGGGTGACAATCACGGAAGTGGCGGTCGCCGAGAGGGAAAAGACGGCAATACCGTTGCCAGATAGGGTTACCGTGTGCGGGCTACCCGTGGCGTCATCCGTGACGCTGATCGTACCGGTCCTTGCCCCCGTGGCCGTGGGTGTGAAAGTGACATCGATCGTGCAGGTCCCATCCGCGGCCACCGTGGCGGGCGAGACGGGACAGTTGTTGGTCTGAGCAAAGTCGCCGCTCACGGCAATACTGGTAATCGTCAACCCCGCCGTCCCACTGTTGGTGAGGGTAATGGTTTGCACCGCGCTTGTGATCCCAAATGTTTGATCAGGGAAGGTCAGTGGCGACGGCGACACGGTAACGGCGGGCGAAGGGGTTATGCCGGTGCCCGTGAGAGAGATCACATGAGGGGTCCCCGCAGCATCGTCCGTGATGGTCACATCCCCCGTTCTGGTGCCCGTCGCGGTAGGCGTGAAGGTGATGTCGATGGTGCAGGTGGCCCCGCCCGCGGCCACCGACGAGCCGCAGCCGTTGGTCTGGCCAAAGTCACCGTTCGCCACGATGCTGGTAATGGAAAGTGAGGCGCTGCCGCTGTTGATTAAGGTCACGGTCTGTGCCGGACTGGTGAACCCGGTGGCACGATCGGAGAAAGTCAGCTTCTGCGGGAAAAGGGCAACCGCGGGAACGTCGTCGGGAGTGATCTTGGCGACGAAGGCGTCCCCGGCAGGAACACCCCCTCCGCGAGCAGCCTGAATGGCTCCTGCGATAACAGGAAAGTTGTGAGACGCGGCGCTGCCCGTCACATAGGCATTACCCGACGCGTCCACGGCAATCGCTTGCCCGAAGTCGGTCTCATCGCCGCCCAGGTAGGTGGAATAGACCAGTTCGGACCCGGTCGCATCGAGTTCGGCCACGAAAGCATCCGGACAAGCATTCGGCCCGCACGTACCGCCCCCAAAAACAGTCTGTAAGGGATGCAAGGTGGGGAAATCATCGGAGCGCGTGAACCCTGTTACAAATGCGTTTCCAGAGGCATCCACCGCGATTCCGGACCCCTGCTCAAGGTCCGCTCCGCCCAGATACGTCGAGTAAACCGGCGTCGAGTCAGTCGAACTCAACTTGGCGACAAAGGCATCCGCGCAAGGCGCTGCGCCACAAGTTCCCTCGCCCATCAAAGGCTGGAGGGCTCCGCCGGAGATGGGGAAGTCAGGTGAGTTTGTATCGCCGGTGAGGTAGGCGTTGCCTGAACCGTCCACCGCCAAGGCAAAGGCCCTATCCAGCCCGCTGCCCCCCAAGTAAGTCGAATAGACTAATGCCGCACCGGCTGGATCCACCTCGGTTACGAAAACGTCTGCGGAGCCAGCATTGGTACTATGGAGAGGATTGTGCGTGGGAAAATCTTCGGAGGAGAACGTGTAGCCGGTCAGGTATGCGTTCCCGGCAGAGTCCACCGCCACTGCCTGGCCGAAATCACCGCCGGCGCCTCCCAAGTAGGTGGAGTAGACCAGCCCCTTGCCGTCCGGTCCCAGTTTCGTGAGGAAGGCATCAGAGGCATCAGGGTTTCCCGCTTTGGCCGCCTGGAGGGGCGCCTTCGTGGGAAAGTTCGTGGAAAGCGTGGAACCCGTTACATAGGCATTGCCGGCGGCGTCTATCGCGATGCCCTGACCGAAGTCGGCATCGCCTCCTCCCAGATAGGTAGAGTACAAAAGAGTTGCACCGGTCGGATCCAGCTTCGTCACAAACGCGTCGGAACAAAAGGCGGTACCGCAGGTCCCGTCACCAAAGGTTGTCTGAAACGCCCCGCTGGTATTGGGGAAATTGTTGGAGGCCGTCATGCCCGTCAGATAGGCGTTCCCGGCAGCGTCCACGGCGATTGCCGTGCCGCGGTCGAACCCGCTGCCGCCGAGATAGGTCGAATAGACAAGCGCCGTGCCAGCGGGATTCAGCTTGGTCACGAAGACGTCGAAATCACCGCCATCTGCGGCTTGGTAGGGACTGGCCGTCGGAAAGTCAATCGAGCCGGTTGAGCCCGTCACGTAGAGATTGCCGTCTGCGTCCACGGCAACGCCGTAACCGGTATCACTGTCGCTGCCACCCAAGAACGTGGAGTAACTCAAGGCTGGATCGATAATGAGCGGCAGGCGAGGGTCGTAGGACGCGATTTCGAAAGCAACCTCCAAGCGGGGGCTGCGGGATTCAGCGCGACGATTTTCGATTTTCGAATTTCGCTTTTCGGTTTTCGCGGGCCGCAGAACGTAGCGGCCGTCGAGGAATTGTCGATTGTCGATTGAGGATTGACGATTGTCGACCTGGTATACCACGGGCTTGTGCAAGCGAACCTCGCCGCCGCCCGTGTCCACAACCAGGTCGCCGTTGGCGGCAATGACGATTTCGCGTTTTGGATTCTGGATTTGCGATTGACCAGTTTCGATCGCCAGCGCGATGGCGCGCGGGTCGGCGCCGGGTGCGACAACGAAATCGTACTCCAGTTGCCCCTGATTCCCGTAATAGACCAGGTCCACGCCGGGATAGACTTCCTGGTACTGCACCTTGGAGTAGCTCGAAACGCCCGCCCGCCATTTCTTGGGGTCGCTCCCGATGAAGTAGTTGCTCTTGGTGGCCAGTTCCTCCACACCTGTAATCTCTGCCGCCGCATTTGCGCCCACGAGCTTCAAGTGCAGGACAGCAGGGGTTAGGGGCTGGGGGCGAGGGACCAAGGCATTGCCGATTGCCGACTGTCGATTGTCGATTGAAGACGGGGGATTCTCGGATTTCGGATTTCGAGTTTCGAATTTCCGGCCCCTTCCTTCTGGCTTCTGACTCCTGACTTCTGACTTCTGACTCCTGACTTCTGACTTCTTCAGGGCCAGCACCGCTTCATCTGCGGTGAGGAACAGCGTGTAGCCCCGCCCGCGCGAGAGGAATTTCACCTGGGGAACGGTTTGCCCCTGATTGGCCTCAAAACGCAGCGGCAGTCTGCCGTAGCCCCGGACGAGTCGGACCTGGGCCGTCCCGTCAGATTTGGCCCGCGCCGTGGCCGCCGGCTTTACACCGGCACTTAGAGAGGGAAGAGCAACGGCGGGCCGCAGCACCGGCTGCGATTTGGATTTGGCAGGCGCTGCCAGTCCCACCGCGGAAGTCACGAGGAGAGCCAAGCCAACCGTGAGCCAAGAGGGAACCATTCCCGCTCCTAATCTGCGCCCCGCGGCGCGAGGAAGGCGACCGGATCTCATATTAAGATGCTGCCGACCAGAGCGGGTTGTTTCATAGCAGTCCAACTTTTAACGTGGGAGAAGCAGATTAGCGTTTCAAGCTGGGATTGTCAATTGGGATTTCCGATCCCTTCGCACTTCGTGGCACCCAGAGCCGCCCGCGTGCAAGGTTCCTCAGCGGCTTCGCGTATGCAGGGTCGAGGTCCCGCCTTGGCGAAAGGCCGCCCATCGCCGGCTGACGGCCTAAATGAAAACCACCGATTGGACACTTGAAATCTCAAACCGCTTCCGGCAGCGCACGTTCTTACACTGGGCGAAGTCGTCGCGCCGCAGCATATAAGACCGGGCCTTCTCGAAACGCGCGCGGTCTCGCTCATCCGCGCCGCGCGGCAGCGTCTGCTTTTTCGTACGCACCAGCCAGCGAATGTCGTAGGCCGCGGTTTGACGGCAGAAGAGGCAAGAAAGACTGGCGGGCTTCAGGGCTTCACTTTCGTCAAAAAAGTCACGCTCCTCCATAGTATCGCTATTCTATGCTGATTTCCCGGATAACTCCACACCGAGCACGGATC
>JALHUF010000117.1 GCA_022866195.1 Terriglobia bacterium | reverse complement strand
TTTTGCCAGCGTCACTGCGCTCGCGGGAACCTTGTTGACGGCATAGTCGTGCACGCCCGTGGCCATGGGGAAGCTGCCGGTAAAGAGGGCGGTGTGCGCGGGCAGAGTAATCGGCACGGGAGTGTAGGCATGTGTGAAGCGCACGGCCGACCGAGCCAGCGCGTCAATGTTGGGGGTCTGGATTTGCCGGTAACCGTAGCAACCCAGATGGTCAGCCCGCAGAGTGTCTATGGTTATGATGATTACATTTGGTTTCGAGTCTGCCGCCGGGAGCTTGCTGGAACCACTAGCCGCGCACACGCAAAGGAGCATTGACCTGGCAACTACGCGGAAAAGGGCCGGGAATATTCTCTGCCGAGCCACAGGTTCCCCATCAGTGGAAGCGTGCAGGTTCATTATATCCCCAGTACGGCCAGAGGGTGGGCGCGAGTGGAGGCTACCGACTGGGAGAGCCTACTCGACGACGAGGCTGAAGGAAATCTCCTGCTCGGCCGGCCGAACGTACCAGTCGTGTTCCTCCGGCTTCGAGCGGACGGGCACCGAAAGCACGCCGACAGCGTGCTCGAGGTTTTTTTCGGGTCCGTTCGCGTATGGGTTGTAAGGGTACACAGGCCAACTCAGTGTGGCGGCTGGGTCCAGTTTCAACCTCCAGCCGTGGTGGCGAATCCAACCTCCCAGATCCTGAGGTTGCAGTTCGAGCGGATCCGTCCCCAGCACGATCTTCCGGCCTGCACCCGTCTCCAGCGTTTCGCCGGCTTTCAAGACCAGTTGGAGATTCAGGTGGGTATCGTCCGCGGGCGTGCCTTTTCCCGTTTTGACGACGCGAAGATTCACTTCATTCTCTAAGGGAGCGGGAACATAAACGTCTACAAAGAACGTGTTGTAGGCAAGGGAAAGCCGATCCTGCTTTTCGCTCATTTGGAGACGGCTGCTAAGGGGCATAGAGAAAACCTGCCCACGAATCTTCTCCGTGAAGGTGGCCAGTTCCGGCTGGCGCTTGGAGTTGGCGCCGGTAATGATCAGCCCCAGCTTCTGATGGAAGATGCTCAAGTTCGCCTGGCGGTCCAGGTAATACTGATTGTTCACTGCCTGGGTGCTGATCAAACCCGATAGGCAAACCACCCAAGGGCCCGTCTTGCGGATTCCTGCGGGCACACTCATCTTATGGGAGTAACGGGGCCGGTCCTGGGGGATCGGCTTCGTGGGCCCCTCGTGATAGTACAGAGCATCCTGGGCTAGCCTTCCCAGCGCATCCATACTGAGGTTGTCTGCTCGGAAGAAGCTCGTCAGGAACTCGGCGTAGCGGCGCCCGTCCGGGAAATGCGAAAAACCGAAGTGGCCCCAGGCACAGACATCCCAATAGCGGTTGCGGTCGTTAATGACTTCCACCGGGGTGCCGTCGAGATAGGTGAAGTACTTGTGCAAGTCGGTAGAGCGTTGCAGGGCCCGCAGTGCGGCAGGATCCTTCGCGTACTCCCAGTACAACGCCACTTGCGTCATGGTGAGATGGTTGTAACCGGTCGTCGGGCCAGAGTCGTTGTGCTCTCCCCAATAGCCATCCGGGGACTGTTCCTCAGTAGCAAAGCGATGAAGTATCCGAGTTCCCAGTTCTTCCCATTCTTTGTTCCCGAACACTCGCCCAGCCAACAGGAGTAGCGAGGCATACTGCGCGTAATGGTTTGGGGAGGTCCCGATGAAAGGCGATTGGTACCAAGGGAAGTCTAGTCTTTCCTTGGCATCCGCCACCACCAGAGCGGCATTCCTCTCAATGGCCCGCCGCCAGCGCGCCCGTCGCTGCTCGCCCAGCTCCGTCTGGAGCAACCGGTAAGCCTCGAGCCACATGTAGGTGTCCCAATCACTGTCGAGGCGGGGTTCGTAGCGACCCTTCTCATCTTCATCAGCCAGGAGGTCACCGATTCTTATTGCCAGGGCCAGCATCTTGGGGTCCCGGAAGCGCGGGTTGTCCGGGTGCTGTTTGGCGTAGAGCACTGCGGGCGCCAGGATGGCATAGGGGAAGTGGTGCCAACCGGGCCGTGCTTCCAACGCTTCCAGGTCGGGTGCTGGCTGGGCGTTGAGACGCTCCTCGACCGGCTTGGTCCCGGCCTCCATCAAGCGGAAATATTTGCCCGGCAACTCGCCGGCCATCGCGCTCCCTGCGACCCCGCAGGCCAAAAGACAAACAAACGTCATGCGCACTAGCATGGAGGCCTCCTTGCCGTGAAGGAACTTTTCACCGGTAGAAGAGTTTCCGCTAGAGGGCTCGCCAACTCAAGGCCCTCTTTTAAGTCGCCAGCGTCCGTTCGCGTGTCCGAATCCTCAGGATACCTTCAAGCACAAATCCACGGATACGTTCGCTGAGTATTGCCGCGCCAGCTCCTGGGGATGCGCCAAGCAACAACTCCTAGTTCTTTTGCCACTGCCTGCCCTGCCGGATAACCCGGGCGGCAATGTCGCCCCAGAATTCAGGCGGGTTCAACTCGATACCGTAGCCGAAGTGCCAAAGATGATCAACATTCGCCGCATCCCTGCGGATGATTTGGCCTGTTAAGGTGTCCCACCATTCAACCTCATAATTGCCATCCGCCAAGCCTACGATGTTGACGCTGGCGGCTGCCTGACTCGGCCCGCGGACGGGCTGGGCGTCACTCACCCGGAAGGCCATGGGATCATGAATCCAGATCAAGGCGCGGTCATCCGCCACCAAACCGTATACATTCAGGCATACCGGAAGATTGGGGCGGGCAAGCCTTACCGCTTTCCACGGGTAGGCTGGCCAGTCCACGTCGCTCACGAACCTGGCGAGCGGCTGGTAGTGACGATAGAGGTTGTACGGCTCGATGTAGTTGTGCCACCACCAATAAAGACCAGTTCCGGCAGCCCCGCTCAGCGCTGTAGCCCACAAACAATCGTGAAAGTGTTTACCCTCCGGATCGAC
>JALHUF010000116.1 GCA_022866195.1 Terriglobia bacterium | reverse complement strand
TGATCAGAAATTGTGCAAATTCACGCTAACTTATAGCAAATACTATGCATAGAGCTTAAGTCCGCCGGGAGCTCTTAAGTCCTTTGAATCCAATCCCATCCCGCCACTTCCCGCCACTTCCCCCCGCTTCCCCCCTTCCGCACATACTCTGCCTACCCACAATTACACGCCCAAGTACATCGTGGACTACATTGTGAAAAACACGATCGGGAAAGTTATCGAAGGCAAATCGCCCAAGCAATCGCTCCTGCCCGAACTCAAATACGACATAATCTGCGGCAATGCCCTGATCGGCCCCGACATCTACGACCAGGGCACGCTCTTCGCCGACGAGGAGCGCGACCGCATCAACGCCTTCGATTGGTACGCCGACCATGGAGTGCGGGAGCTTGCTCCCGCTTTCGAAGGCGGCGGCAAGCCGCCGCACTCCAAACCGGCGGTCATAGACCGCCGCTACAGCACCCAGCGCGAAATCGCCGCGACCGACGCCGCAATCGGCCGTTCCCTATTGAACGCCCACCTGTTTTCTCACAAAGGAATTCGCCGAAGCAAAAAGCACCCAGCTTCTGGCTCCAACTTGAAATGTGCTTTCACCTGGCAGAGAATGGCGGAGTTCATCCACGGATTTCATGTTTGTCATCCAGTTGACGGTATGTTAAGCTTCGTGCAGAGGTCTCCTGTTGCCCCAGGACAGCACCTTCACAGGGTTGAATCCCTACCGCTTCGCTACGTCCACCTTTCTTCCAGCCATGTGCTTATTGTTCGCAGGAGTCCCGCTGCGGGCGCAGACCGTAACGCCTTCAGAAGCCTCTCTGTGCGAATGGGCTACCGCGGACGTGCGCTGGCTTGGGGGCCAAATCATTCCCAACCGCGTGGTACCCGCTCCGGAGCCCAGCCGGCGTCGGCTCCTCCTCAGCTATGACGTCTCACCCGAGAAATCGCCGTGGGGCTTTCACCGATCGACAACCTACGACAACGCTCTCGCCGCGCTGGCTTTCCTGATCGCGGGCGACAGCGATCGAGCCGCCTTCACCTTGCATGCCCTGGCTCGCTTGACGCGTTCCGATGGGAGCCTCTGGTTCGGCTACAACACCGCCAACGATTGGCCCGGCGAAACCTCGCACGAAAGCGCCCTCGTCCGCGTCGGAGCAATGAGTTGGGCCGGGTACGCGTTCGCGTTTTATTTGGCCCATTCCCCACCCTGCGTGCCCTCGGACCGCGGCTGCTCTCGCGAGCGCGCGATCTTTCAGGAAACGGCTGTACGGCAGGCCAACTACCTCCTGTCGCTCCAGGTGGATGATCCCACCGATCCGCGGTTCGGGTTGCTACGTCTCGGCTACGGCACTATCGACTTAGCCTATCGTCCCGCGACGCACGATGTAGCAGAAGTCTATCAGGATGAGCCCGCCAAGGGGATCAGCATAGAGAACAATATTGGTGCTTGGTTTTTTCTCCGCAAGCTCGGTGACCTGACAGGGAAAGGTCGCTGGCGGGAAGCGGCTGAGCGCATCCGGCAAGGATTGCTGCGTGCCTCTTGGAATGACGCGCGGGGCCAGTTTAATCGCGGCTTTCGCTACGATGCCGCCCTCGACACCACTCCGGCGCTCGATTGCGCCTCCTGGGGAGCGCTGTTTTTGCTGGCCGCTGGTGAGCCCGAAAAAGCACGACGGGCGCTGGCCGCCGTCGAAACCTACGCTGCCAGGGACGGCGCGGCCGTGGGTTATCTCCCTTACGCTGACATCCCCGTCTATGAAAACCCCGAGGTCAACCGGTTCTTTTTCCCCGCCGGTCCCGGGAAAACCTGGCGCGAGCTTCCGTTAGTCTGGTCAGAGGGGACCTTGGGAGTAGCGCTGGCTTATCTTCGTTTAGGACAAGCCGGACGCGCGCGGCGGACGGTGATGGGGCTCCAGCCCCTGCAAGTGGAAAACGGTGGCTTGCGCTATGCCTCCCGCGAAGTGCTTTTCCAAATGTCGGATGCTCCCAGTGTGGGCGCTTCAACCTGGCTGCTGTTTGTGGCCAAGGCTCTCGCCGGCAATTCCCTCGCGGAGCAGATCTGGCGATGAAACCGCTCTGGATCATCGTAGCGTTCTGGCTGGCCGTGAGCGGAGCCCTCGCACCGGCGGTGGCCGCCTCTGCGCCGGAATGGGGCGTGGCCGTGCTGGACTTGGGGTCGAGCCCGGACGCACGTCAAGAACAGCTCGCCCTGCGCGACTGCCTGGAGCTTTTGGGAATCCCCTATCAGGAAACCCCGAGCGTGAAAGAAGCCACTCGCCGGACACTGGTCCTGGTGGGCGGCATCCCGTCGAATACGCAGCTCGATGCGGCCGAACGTGAAGCCCTATACGCCTACGTCGAGCGCGGCGGGGTTTTGCTGGCCACCCAGGTCCAGGGCAACATGTTGTTTCCGCTTTTCGGCCTCACGGGCGCGACGCCTAGCCGCACCAACTTCCAAGTGCACTTTACGTCTCCGGATGATCCCGCGCTTCGCTATCTCAACCGTCCCGAGGAGCGAACCATCTCACTGGGTGATCCCAAGCTTTATGCGGAAACCATCTGGTCCACCGAATACAAAACGGACTCGCGGACAAGGGTCCTGGCGCGGTACGAAAATGGCGCGGCGGCGTTCACGGTCTGCCGCTACGGTCGTGGGCTCGCCTACGCGCTCGGCCTGGGATTCAAGGAGACCACGCTTATCCCGCAGCTTGCCCGCAGCTTCGAAGCCGCGCGGCACTGGATCAATTGGTTTGAGCCCTCGGGAGATGTGTTCCGCCTAATCCTGCGCGGGGTCTATGAGGACATCGTTCATCCTTACCTGCGCGTGCACAGCATCACAGATGGCAAAGAGACGGCATTGTGCCTTTCCCACGATGTGGATGCGCGGGAGTCGTTCCAGAACTCGCTGGCTTTTGCGCGCATGGAAGCCGCCCTGGGCGTGCGCAGCACTTTCTTCGTCACCACGAAATATTTTCAGGACTCGGCCGATATCGGCTACTACACACCCGACCGCGTGGAATGGATCCGCCAAGTCAAGGGGCTAGGATTCGAAATCGGCTCGCATTCGGTTAGCCATTCCTTGAGCTTCGAGGAATTCCCTCTCGGGTCAAAGGACGTTGACCGCCCGCGGTACGATCTGAACCACCCGACCGTCTTCGGTGAACTGCGAGTCAGTAAGCTACTACTCGACCGGGACTGCAACCAGAATACGCTGGGTTTCCGCGCCGGGTACCTGCGTTACCCGAGTGACCTGCTGCGGGTTTTAGAAGAGTCCGGGTACGAATTCGACTCCAGCGTCTCGGCCCAGTGGGTGTTGACCAATTTTCCGTACTTCGGCTTTCGCCAGCGGGCCTTGGGAAGCGCGCGCAGCAAGATTGTGGTGGTCCCGGTTACCCTAGACGATTCGCGAGGTGAGTTGCGCACGCGGGATTTTCTTACCGCGGCGACCGAGGAGGAAGCCTTGCGCGTGTGGGCGGAAGTTATTCGGGCCAACGCTGAGAACAACGCCACGACGTGTCTGCTGATTCATCCGACCGACGCCACGTATAAGCTAGAAACCGAGCGGCGGCTCCTCGAAGCCATCCGTGGGACCGATATCTGGATTGGCGATGTGGGAACACTGGCGCGGTTTTGGCTGGAGCGCTCCCGCCTGCGACCGACGCTGCACTTGGGGAAAGATGGGAACGCGGTGGTCGTCCTTAACGTTCCGCAGGCGGAACTCCCCCGTCGGCAGGCCTTGGTGGTCGAAGTAATGCCTGGCAAGCCCGTGCCACGAGTTCACGACAGTGCAGGGCAGCCAGTTCCGTTGCAGACAAGGACGGCGCAAGGCCAGGTTATCCTTCTCTTGCCGTAGCCAGCTTCCACTTTTGGGAAGGCCTCGGACTTTTCTAACAGTTGTGCCTACCAAAAGCTCGATTCCGGCACGAAAACAGTCCGGTGTGGCTCCTGGCACTTTCCGTCTGGCAACTTCCCTGTCGAGCTTCCTCTCGTCGCTGGACAGACTTACGTCCCAAAGAGGCGACGGCTGGAATCGGCGCGTGGTCCTCTCATCCAACGTCAACCGTTGATGGCACAGCCACGAGATCCAGAATTGTCTCGGGGGAATGATTTTGGGCTAACAACCAGACTCACAAATCTCTAAGGCGCCGATCTGGGCGCTGCACCAGGCACGTGAATGCCAGCTATCTTCTTGAGTGCTTCGTACCGGAAGGGACGCTGGAAAACAGCCACGGTGAGCCTGGTCGGGCACGGCCATCCGCGTTGCCTCGGAACTTCTTGCGTGCAGTCCTCAATCGGTATACAGTCGCACACCATATTATGGTCTCTGGTAAGTCCCAAGGAATTTTCCGCCTGGTGACTCTTATGATGCGCTGGCTGCATTGGA
>JALHUF010000115.1 GCA_022866195.1 Terriglobia bacterium | reverse complement strand
AGATCGGCCAATACTTGCAGGTGAGTGGGGGGAAGCGCCTGCGGCCGACGCTGGTGCTGCTTTCCTCCAAGCTGTGTGGTTACGAAGGGCCCTCGGCGGTCCGGCTGGGCGCGGTGGTGGAGCTTATCCACACGGCCACGCTGGTGCATGATGATGTGATCGACGAAGCGGATATGCGGCGCGGCCGGCCGTCCACCAATTCTCGCTGGGGCAACCACATGAGCGTCCTGGCGGGCGACTGGCTCTACATGCAAGCCTTCAACATCGCCCTGGCCGAGCGCAATTTCAAGATCCTGGACGTGCTGATTGGCTTGACCCAGGTGATGGTGGAAGGCGAACTGCTGCAATTGACGCTCCTGCGGCGGCTCAACCTCACGGAGGACGAGTACTTCGAGCTCTCGTATCGAAAGACGGCGTGTCTGTTTTCCGCCTCCGCCCGCCTGGGGGCCCTTCTCGGTCGCCGCAGCGAGGAAGTGGAAATGCTGTTGGGGTCCTACGCGGTGAACCTCGGCCTGGCTTTCCAGCTCGTCGACGACCTCCTGGATTTCACCTCCTCGGAGGAGAAGCTGGGCAAGCCCATTGGAAGCGATCTGCGGGAAGGGAAAGTGACCCTGCCCCTCATCTATTTATTGCAGAGATGCCGTCCCGAGGAAGCGGAAAAAGTCTCGCGCGTCTTGAGCGAGGGCGGGTTCCATTCCGTGCAGTTCTTTGAAATCCTGGAACTCATCGAACGCTATGGGGCGCTGCAGGCAGCGCGCGAAAAGGCGCGGCGGCTGGCAGAGGAGGCGAAGAGTTCACTCGAGAGCTTCCCTGATTCCCCCTTCAAGGAGGCGCTGCGCTCGCTCGCGGAATTCATTGTGGAGCGAGAATCCTGAGTTTCGTCTCCCTACCTGGCATGAGTCGCCACCACGAAACCGAGATCAAGCTGGAGGCTCGAAACCCGCCTGCCCTGAGGCGACGCCTCCGGGAACTGCGTTTCCGGGCGGTCCAGGCGCGCCACTTCGAAAGCAATGCTGTGTTCGATTTTCCAGACCATCGGCTTTGGAAAGCTCACCGCTTGCTGCGCCTGCGTCTGGCCGGGGGGCAGTGGACCTTGACTCTGAAGGCGGCGCCTGATTGCTCCCATCCGTATAAGGTCCGGAGAGAAACTGACATCGGGATCAAGGAGGGCAGCCTGCTCCCAGAAGTCTTGGAGACGCTCGGACTGCGCGAGGCCTTTCGCTACGAGAAGTATCGGACCGTTTACGCGCGGGGAGTCGGGAGCAGGAAAGCCGAAGGGCCTACGCTGGTGTACGATGAGACGCCGATTGGAGACTACCTGGAGTTGGAGGGGCCCCGGCGCTGGATTGATCAGGTGGCTCGCGAGCTTGGGTACGCCCGGAAAGATTACATTACCGCGAGCTACGGCTCGCTCTACCGCCAGCGATGCCAGGCGCGGGGCATAGAGCCGGGAAACATGGTTTTCCCAACTCGCAAATCGTGATTGGGTTTCGCTGCCAGGTGCGCTATAATGTTCTAGGTGCCCGCGCGGATGGCATCGGCCGCCGGGCGGGGAGGGAATGAAATGCCGGGAGGTTTCGTTTTGGAAGGTCTTTTACAGCCAACCCACCTTATTTTCGTCTTGCTGATCGTGCTGATCCTGTTCGGGCCCGGGAAGTTGCCGGAGTTGGGGAAAGGTCTGGGCAAGGGCATTCGCGAGTTCAAGGACGCACTCCGGGGTGCAGCCGAGGGGACCCCTGAGAAGAAACCCGAAGAGAAGAAGGATTAACTCGCCTCCTTAGCTTCCTCGCCAAGATTCCTGCCACCCTTGCGCCGGGCACTCAAGCAAGGCGGCTGCTGCCCGCCTGCATGGAGGCCAGCCCTGAGGGGGCTGGTCTGTAGAAGACGACCAACGGGGTGAGAGTTCTTGGTCCCGCGATTTGGCGGGGATATCCACATGCGGGGCATGAAGCCATGCCCACGCGTTGACGGAAATTTCTTGGCTATGTTATATACTCAAGATTCGAAGGGAAACGGGAAAGCCATCCCTTCTGCTCCGGACGATTCCTCGGTAGCTCAATGGTAGAGCATTCGGCTGTTAACCGAAGGGTTCCAGGTTCGAGTCCTGGCCGAGGAGCCAACCCTTTGCTACGCTCTTGAGCTGCTCGGTGTATGT
>JALHUF010000114.1 GCA_022866195.1 Terriglobia bacterium | reverse complement strand
CGCCATGGCGGCTTCACCTTTGTCAACGCGGGGCACGCCGCACCACTTGTGATTCGTAACAATGGTGTTGTCCACCGGCTGGATTCGTCGGACTTTCCCGTGGGGTTGTTCGCGGGCGCCTCGTTTCAGAAGGATCGCACCCATCTCGAGCACGGCGAGCATGTGCTGATCTACACGGATGGGATCACAGAAGCGCAGAACGTAGATGACGAGTTGTTCGGTGAGACGCGTCTGAAGGCGCTCCTGGAGGAGTGTGGCGGCCAAGGGCCCCAGGCTGTCTGTGACAAGGTAGTCGCCGCTATTCAGGATTTTGCCGGCGGTGCCCGCCAGGCCGACGATCTCACGCTAACTGTGCTGCGTTACGGGCCGCCTACAGCCTAGCTGTTTTCCTTAAGGACTTTTTCCACGGCTGTGAGGGGCTGATGAGCGGCGGGGCAGGAAAAGTTCTCGCAGCATGCCGGGGCTCAGGCCGGCAAAGTTTGGGACGATCAGGTCAGCGCCCGTACGTTCGCGCAACTCTTCAGCGGAAAAGGTGGAGGCGATGGCGATGCACTTCATCCCCGCGCCTTTGGCGGCTTCCACACCTACGAAAGAGTCCTCGAAGGTTACGCAGGCGGCGGGCATGACCCCGAGCTTCGCGGCGGTCTTGAAGTAGATCTCGGGATGAGGTTTGGGGTGGGTGACCTCGTCTCCGGTGACCAGACAGCGGAAGTACGGTCGGAATCCCAGCACGTCCACGATGAATTCGACATTCTTGGTCATCGCCGAGGAAGCTACCGCCATGGGTATTCCAACGCTGTGGCAGTCGGCGAGCAGCGCGGCGAGTCCCGGCAGGGGCTCAGCGTGCGGCCGAAAAACCTTGCGAAACCTCTCTTCCAGTTCTTCGCTGAGACGCTGAATTTCATCCTCACTTAACTGCGTACCAAAGAAGAAACGGAAAGCCGTGTCGTTTCGTTGCCCCAAGATCTGCTGGGGAAGGTCGTCGGGATTGAAGGGGATGCGATGCTCGTGCAGCAGGTCAGCCCATTTCCGTAAATGGAAGGGGTTGCTATCTACTAGTACGCCGTCCATGTCGAAAATGACGGCTGCGGGTAGGGGACCGTGAACGCTCATAAGGCTCCGCAGGATTCGATGTCTCGGCCACACCGTCGGGCAGCGCTGGCCGCGCGACCACGAGGATCAATCTTAGCAGACAATGCGCCGGTTGTTAGGTGGGCAGAGGGCGCAAAGACGCCAGTAGCTTTTCCGGCGGATAGGTATTCAAGATGCCCTTCTTTTCCATCCACCCGCGCCGGGCGGTCGTCACCCCGTACCGCATGAAGTCAAACTGGTCCGGGTGATGAGCATCAGTCGAGATGATTACGTTCATGCCTCGGTCGCGGACCAACTTGACATGGCGATCGCATAGGTCGAGCCTTTCGGGATTGCCGTTCAACTCCAGGATGACCCCCAGCTTCTGGGCCGTGGTGATGATTTTCTCCAGGTCGAAGCTGTAGGGATCGCGTTTCAAAAGCTGTCGTCCCGTGGGATGTCCCAGAATCCGGACGTAGGGGTTGCGGAGACCCTTCAGCAGCCGTTCCGTCATCTCCTCGGGCGCTTGGGTCATGCGCGAGTGGATGCTGGCGAGCACGATATCAAATTGCCGTAACAGTTCGTCGGAGTAGTCAAGCTTGCCGTCGCCAAGAATATCGACCTCGGTGCCCGCCCAGATCTCGATGCCCTTTACCTTGCGCCGGACCGCCTTGATGTTGCGGATGTGTTCCACCGCGCGTCTTTCATCGAGCCCGTTGGCAATGGTAACGGCCTTCGAATGGTCAGTGATGAGGATGTACTTGTAGCCGCGCTTCTTCGCCCCTTCCGCCATCTCTTCAACCGTGCACCGGCCATCGGAGGCGGTGGTGTGGATTTGCAGGTCACCCAGTATCTCGGAAAGCTCAACGAGTTTCGGCAACCGGCCCTCTTCTGCCGCCTCGATTTCCCCCAGGTTCTCGCGGAGTTCGGCGGGAATCCATTGGAGTCCCAGCCTTGCGTAGATCTCTTCTTCCGTGCGGCTGGCGATGATCTTGTTGCCTTCGAACAGCCCGTACTCGCTCAGCTTCCATCCCCGGCGCTTGGCCCGATCACGTAGGGCCACGTTGTGTTCCTTGGAGCCCGTGAAATATTGGAGCGCGGCGCCGTACGATTGGCGCTCCAGCAGGCGAACGTCCACCTGTAAATCATTCTGGAGTTTTACTGTGACCTTGTCTTCGCCCTTGGCCAGAACCTGCGCGACGCCGGGGAACTTGGCAAAATGCTCGGCGATGGCGGCATGGTTGCGCCCGGTCACCAGTAAATCAAGGTCACCGACAGTTTCCCGGCCTCGCCGCAGCGACCCGGCAGGCGTGACTTCCTCGACTCCCTTGAATTCCTTGAGATACGCGACTAGTTCCTGAGCGGTCTCGAAAGCGGTATCCAGACGAAAGCGCCCCGCGGCGCGGCGGAAGACCTCGATGGCCTTCAGGACATTTTCCTCGGACTTTACGCTCATGCCGGGGAGGGCGCGCAGCTTCCCCTCTTTCGCCGCTTTCTCAAGCCCATCTACAGTTGTGATTCCCAACTTCTCCTTGAAGAGGCGGACCTTCTGCGGGCCCACCGTTTGCAGTTGCAGGAGGTCGAGCAGGCTGCGGGGGACTTTGCGGAGTTGCTCCTGGTGGTACTTGCATTGCCCGGTCTCCACGAGCTCGGTTATCTTCTTCGCCAGGTCTTCTCCGATTCCGGGAATCTCGGTGAGTTTGCGTTGGGGATCACGGGCGATGTCCTCGAGCCGCTCGGAGTAGCCTTCGATGGCGCGCTTGGCCCGGTCGTAGGCTGCCGCCTTGAACTGCCACTTGGGGTCGTCCTGAAGGATCTTCATGAGATTGGAGATCTCTTCGAAGACCGCAGCAATCTCTTGATTTTCCACGGCAGCCTCCTGGCGGTCGCCGCTCGCCCGATTCGCATCCTACCTCGGGCCGAGGGAGGGCGAATCAGATCCGGGGCTGGTTCTGTACCACGCCAACTACATTACAGAATTCCGCCCGAGGATGGGAGAGAAAACGACGGAGGTGAAGACTCTTTCAGGTTGGAATCTGGCTGGCAATCTTGAGTTGTGTGGAATGCACCGGAGTCCTGCATGGCGGCCATTCTTTGGCCATGCTGGATCCGTCCTTGCGTTGCACGCTTGGGTTCTCGCCCGCGGGTGGCTACGGGTTGCGCTCCCAGGCCTGCTGGAGCTCGGAGTCGGTGAAATTCCTGACCGGATGATAGTGAGTGCGCAGGTAGGCCCGGACAGGTCCGAGGGGATCAGTCCCGCGGGCAATCCCCCGGGGCACATCGAGCCATGCGGACCACAGTACAAACCGCACCCGATGCTTCTCCAACATCTCCACGACGTTCTGGACCTGTTCGGGGCGCGTGTAGGCGGTGGCCGATAGGAAAGACACTTCGGTCGGGTTTTTCAGGCCGAGCAGGAAGTATGCGGCCGCATCGTCGGCCACGAAAAAGAAATCCCCGCTGCGTGTGTGCTCCGACAGCCAGCGGAATTTCTCGTAACGTGCTGGCTCGAGGAAGGCCACGCGGCCGACCGGGGAGTCAAGGTATCCCTTCCAGCCTGTCTGCACGATGGCGGGCTGAGCCACCAATGCCAGCAGAGCGGCAAACCAAAAGAAACGCATGAAGGCGCGAGACAGTCTTCCGGAAGGCCTCAAGAACCAGGTAAATACGATGAGCGCCGGCAGCGAAACCGAACACAACCTGAACCAGTTCGGAGAAAACGCGATGCCTAGAAATAAGCACAATCCTACGGTGCTCAGGAGCATCAGTCGGTCCCAGGGCTCTGCGGGATGCCTCTTCGCCTCTCGCAAATAGCGGGCCAAGAACAACAGATAAATGAGCGGCAGAAGCAAATGCATGGAAATCCAGATGCCCACGGCCGGCAATTCCAGCCAGAAAGGGTAGTCTGGCAGTTCCGCCATGTAGACCTGGGGTGTGTTCCAGTAATAATATGGATAGTATTTGATTGGGAATGTAACGACGCAGAAGAGGAACCGCTGCAGGCCGACCTTCCAGATCAAGTGAACAACCAGGGGAGCCATCACGACGAGGAAACCTGCGCACAGGCCGGTCTGCGCCTTGAGCAGCCATCTCCAACCTTGGCCTTTCGCGCGTGATTCCCAGAGCAAGAAGATGGCAATGCCGAGGATTGCCGCGGCCCCGCGGTTCTGCGTAAACACTGTGGCCAGACCGCAGAGTGCCCCCGCGGCCACGATACGCGGCAAGCTGCGCGTCTCAATGAGCAACGCCAGCGCGGCCATGACGGTCAGCGTGCTGTACCAGTGATGCGTCGGGTCAAGCTCGGAGCTGAACGGAAACGCCAGAAACAGGAGGCTGGGAAGCAGGACGAGCTTTCCCTTCAGCACCTGCCTAGACAGCGCCGCTCCAAGCCAAGCCAGGCTCACTCCCAAGACGATCAGCATGGCGGCCGAAATCCAGGCCCGCACGCCGAACAGCTGGAAGAGAAAAAGGCAGACTGCCTGAATGCCGGGGAGAGTGAACTCAAAGAAGTCACGGTACATCACCTCCCCTTCGAGCATCCGCCGTGCTTCCAGAAGAAAGATGGGGATGGTATCGCCTTGATAAATGGGCGTGTAGGGCAGAAGGAATGCCTGGAGGAACAAGCAGGCGAATCCCCCAACCAGAAGAAACGCGACGGGGCGGTTGGCAAACGTCCTCAGGAGGTTTCTCATCCGTGGAAGCCGCGCGCTCGCTCCTTGCATAGCCGAACCGCGGGGTGGGAGGAGTCACAACCTACTGGACCGTCGGGCGCCGTTTCGAGCATTCGCCAGGAGGCCTCCTCGTTGTGTTTATTTTCGTCACCCTCGATGATACAATCCATCCTGGGATCCATGCTTTTCACCCGCTTCGGCCTGCAAAGCAAGATTATTACCATTTTCGCGATGGTTGTCATCTGCGTCGTGGGGGTGTCGACCCTCATTGCCATGTGGCTCACCCGCGAACCAGTCGAGGAGGAGATCTACCGCAAGACGCTGGCCCAGGCAAGAATGACGGCTAACCAGTTAGGCAACGGGCAGGCCCTCCGGGACTCAGAGGCTCTTCTACGCGTGCTGCGTCAGGTGCAGCGTGACCTGCACGGTGCCAGCCAGGCGGACGTCTTCCTGCACACTCCAGAGCACAGGCTCGCGGCTACGACCGACCCGCGGGGCGAGCATCTGGAACTCGACAATTTACCGGGCGTGGAAGGCTATCCGGCGTTTTGGCGACCGGGTGAGGGCCAACTTACCATCGAGACGGCAGACCGAAGGGACTGGATCATGGGGACCGCTATCCCTAACCAAGACCAGCCGGTTGGTTGTCTGGTTCTCAAGGTGTCGAAATCTCGCTCCAATGTGGTTACCCGGGATTTGGTGAAACGAAACCTGTTGCTGATGCTGGCGAGTCTAGCGGTGGTGATCCTGGTGATCCACATGTTCTTCCTGCGGCAAGTGCGGAGGCCGGTCCTGGACATGATTCGGGTCATGGAGGCTGCCGAGGGCGGTCAGCTCAACGTTCGCGCCGCCATGGCCAGTCAGGATGAGATAGGGCAACTGGCGGGGCATTTGAATCGCATGCTGACGCGGATCGAGAACTTCAATACCGATCTGGGTCGCAAAGTGGAAGAGGCCACGGCGGAATTGGCACGGCGCAATCAGGAACTGCGGCGTATTAATGAGGAGTTGTTCGAAACTCAGAAAAACCTTGCCCGGGCCGAACGGCTGGCGGTGGCCGGACAACTGGCGACCAGTCTAGCCCACGAGATCGGCACGCCGCTCAATTCCATCTCCGGCCACGTGCAACTGCTGGCGCGCCGCATGGCGGGCGATGAAGCTACAAGCCGCCGCCTCCAGATTATCGAGAAACAGATCGAGAGCATTGTGCGGACGGTGAGACAACTGCTCTCCTGGACGCACACATTTGATCTGCGCCTGGAGCCTGTTGACCTTCGTCATATCCTGGAGGAGACAGTGTTGCTTTCGTCGCCAGCCCTTCAAACCCGGAGAATCGGAGTCCGGATGGAACTAGCGCAGGAATGTCCGCCCATTTACGGCGATGCCGGGTATCTCCAGCACGTCTTTCTGAACCTCATCAATAACAGCATGGATGCCATGTCGGGGGGAGGCGAGCTCACGGTGCACCTGCATTCTCCGGCCGAGAGCGATGGGCGGCAGCTAACCGTTGAGCTGGCGGACACCGGACAAGGCATGACGGCGGAGACCCTGGCTCGGATTTTTGAGCCGATGTTTACGACTAAGCGCCTGGGAACAGGGGCAGGATTGGGATTGGCGATCTGCGACCAGATCATCCGCCAGCATGCCGGCACAATTCACGTCGAAAGCGAGGTCGGCCGCGGCACGCGCTTTGTGATTCATCTGCCGCTGGACTGCCGCGAAAGGCTGGAGGCGATGGTGGGAGCGACCTCCGGGGTGAATTCGGCCACGTGAGGCTGCTCCTCTGAGCGGCGCAGCGAGGGACTTGGTTTTGAGGACTATGGGATCGCAGTATCCGGTGAACATCCTGGTGGTCGATGACGACCGCGACACGCGAGAGCTGCTGCGCGAAGTCCTCAGCGAAGAGGGCTACAACGTGGTGACCTCCTCGAGCGGCGAGGAGGCGCTGCAGGTTGGCAAGCAGGAATGCTTTGACTTGATCATCAGCGACATGAAGCTGGGGCCCGACTTGAGCGGCCTGGACGTTCTGCGGGCTTACAAAACGCTTCAGCCGGAATCCGAGGTCATCCTGATCACCGCTTTCGGCACCATGGAGACGGCCATCGAGGCGCTCAAGGGAGGGGCCTTCGACTACCTCTCGAAGCCTTTCAAGATCGACGAACTCCTGGTGCAGGTCGGCCGGGCCCTCGAGAATCGGAACCTCATCCGCGAGAACCGCGCCCTGAAGCGGCAACTCGGCAGCCAGGTTCAGCTCTCGAGTCTGGTCGGCCGGAGCCCGGCGATGTTGGAGGTTTACAAGAAGATCGCCATGGTCTCAGACTCCCGGTCCACCGTGCTGATTTACGGGGAGAGCGGGACCGGCAAGGAACTGGTGGCGAAAGCGATCCATCATAACGGGCCTCGGACCAACCAGCGCTTTCTGGCCGTGAACTGCGGCGCGCTCACCGAGTCCTTGCTGGAAAGCGAGCTTTTTGGCCACGTTCGGGGCTCCTTCACGGGTGCCTTTGGGAACACGCGCGGCATTTTCGAGGAGGCGAGCGGTGGGACGGTGTTCCTGGATGAGGTGGCGGAGATGAGCCCGGCGCTCCAGGTCAAGCTGCTCCGGACTCTGGAGGAGCAGGAGGTCAGGCGGGTGGGCAGCAACCGGCCCATTCTCATCGACGTCCGCATCATTGCGGCGAGCAACCGCAACCTGGCCGAACGGGTCGACCAGGGGAAATTCCGCCAGGATTTGTACTATCGCCTGCGGGTGATTGAAATCGCGCTCCCACCCCTGCGGGAACGGACTGAAGATGTCCCGCTTTTGGTGGAACATTTCCTGAAGAAGCTGGAGCACGAGCGCGGAAGAATGTTCTCCGTCACGCCGCAAGCGCTCTCGGTGCTCGTCAGTTATGCCTGGCCGGGGAATGTCCGCGAATTGGAGAACGCGCTGGAAGCCGCTGTGGCACTGACGCGCGCCGGGGTGCTCACGCCCGAGGATCTCCCGCCGAAAGTGCGCGCCGAGTTCCACGACGCGAGCCGCTTGGAAGATCTTTACGCCAACCTGCCCTCCCTTGAGGAACTGGAGAGGCGCTACCTGGCTCATGTCCTCAGGATGACCCGGGAGAATAAGACAAGAACAGCGGGAATCCTCGGCATCAGTCGTAAGACTCTCTACCGCATGGCGGAAAGATTCAAGCTGCGTGTCTGACCACTCTGGGGGGTGGCGCAGCGCTTGGCTGGCTTAGGGAAATCTGAGGCCATCACTCTCGCGCGGGGCGGAAGCAAGCGCCGGCGTCCAAATATCCCACCCGGCCCATCGCAAGGGAGCGGCTGCAGCTGTGGCTGGCGGTACCCGTGCCGCGGGCCCAAGTGAGCATGAAATACTCCTACATCGCCAGATCTGTCCTCAAGCACCTCGCCGCGGGCTTCCGGCGGCCCTACAGGGTAATGTTTGAGACCACGCTGATGTGCAATATGTTCTGTGAGTACTGCATCTTCGGCGCGGCGGGCAGATTCAACGACTTGCAGACCCGCGCAACCCCCGAGCGCATTTTCCGGCGGATTGATGAATTCTGCCGGATGGGCGTGTTTGCTCTGAGTTTTTCCGGCGGAGAACCACTGCTGAATCCGTACACCGGCGACTACATCGCCTATGCGGCCGACCGTGGCATGTGGACCTCGATGCCCACCAACGGCTTGTTGATGAAGAAGTACGCCGATGCGGTGGCGCGGCTGGACATGCTGGAAGTGTCCATCGATTCGTTGAATCCCGAACGGTTTGCCAAGCGGCGCGGCTTAGCTGGCCTGCCGAAAATCCTGGACAATCTCGAGTTCGTGCTGACGAAGCGGAAGCCATTTACTACGCAGATTAACGCCACGGTCAATCTCGAAAATCTCGATGACCTGCCAGAGCTGGCCGAGTTTTGTCGCCAGCGCCACCTGGTGCTCCACCCCGAAGCTGTTCACAACGTGATACGACAAGGAAAATCGTTGCCCGACGCAGAGCTCCATGGTGTGGAGATTGACAGAGTGGAGCGTGCCCTGCGCGAGCTGCGCGCCCGCTACCCGCGGAACGTGCGCTTCTACACCCACTATTATGATTTCTATCGCCAGGGCGGCTTTGGGCCGAAGTTTCCTTGCCGGCACCCTTCCAAACTGGTTTCAATGAAGCCTGATGGTTCCGTGCATCTCCCTTGCGCTTTTGTCACCTTGTTGGAGTCGCAGGCGCCGCTGAAGGAGGTTTTTTCTTCGGCGGCTGCCCGGGAAATAATCGCCCAGGAAACAACGCTGTGGGACTTCTGCCGAGGATGCAAGATCGGTTGCCCATACGAAGTGAGCGCGTTCACTAACAGCCCTATGCTGGCCTTGAAGTCGGGTCTGAATTTCCTACGGATGATGTGAGCTGAGGTTCAGGAACGGGGGCGATACGGGAGGCCCCGGGCGGACCGGGGCCGGGAGTGCGGCGAGTGATGTGGCCGGTTTTGGCTGGGGTGGGCGCGGGGACGGTGGCTGCGGGAGGGGTGCTCCTCTGGTACGCGTGTTCTGTGCCTAGTTCGCAGCTCTTCGGTCCCGCACTAGTTCGGGGCCCGAAGGAGGGCCGACGGGTGGCCCTGACCTTTGACGATGGCCCGACGTCGCCGTTCACGGAGCAGATTCTGGGGATTCTGAGGGAGCGGAGCATCATTGCTACCTTCTTTGTTTGTGGACGAAACGCGGAGCGGTTCCCCGAGGTCATGCGGCAAATTCACGCTGAGGGACACACCATCGGCAACCACACCTACTCTCACCCCTATCTTTACTTTCAGGGCCGTAGGAAAATCGCGGAAGAGATCGATCGCACGCAAGACCTGATTGAGAAACTTACCGGACATCGGCCAACGCTGTTCCGGCCGCCCTATGGGGCCCGATGGTTTGGCCTTTACCCGGTGCTGCGGGAGCGTGGACTGCAGGTCGTTCAATGGTCAGACACGGGATATGACTGGCAGAACAAAGCCGACGCCATTGTCACGGCAACGCTTCGGCGCTTGCGTCCGGGTTCGGTCATCTTACTTCATGACGGCTTTAGGGTGCCTGCTCCGGGGACGCCAGCGGATCGCTTCCAGACCGTCCAAGCTCTGCCAGCCATTCTTGACGGTGCCGTAGGGGCTGGGTTCACGTTTGTTTCGGTCAAGGATTTCCTTCCTGGCAGTTGACCAGTGTCCCAATTTGCGCCAGACGATGCCGACTGCCAATTCAGATGCCGGATTATAATCCCAAGAGGCTCTTACACTTAGGGGGGAACCCAGAGCTGCGACTTGGGCTTTTCATCCTGCTGCACCTTTTAGTTGACAGGAAGTGCCCACAGTGTGGCATTATGACACACGCGGTGGGCGGTTTATGGATGGTCGGGTGTGCTGGCCTTCCCTGCGAACCAGAATTGCCCAATGAAAACAAGGAGTTACGTAGGGTGTCCAGAAACGGCATCAGGCGTGCTTCGTAACGGCTCCAGGGTTCAGGAGCATTTATGGACGCGCCAAGGATTCTGATTGTCGACGACGACCAGGAGAGCCGGAACCTATTGAGCGAGGTTCTGCAGGCCAATGGGTACGCCGTGGGTGCCGTGGCGGATGGAGTGGCGGCGCGCGAGGAGCTACGCCGCGAAGGTGGATATACGGTCGTCATTGCGGATCTTCGCATGCCCAGGGAAAGCGGCCTGGAGTTGCTTCGCCGCCTGCGCCAGCAGAAGGCGACTCAGGCGATGGTCCTGATGTCCTCCTTCATCAGCGCAAGCGAGAGGAAGCTGGCGCAGGAGTTGGGTGCTCACGCCCTGCTCGAAAAGCCGTTTCGCCTGGCGGAGCTCTTGCGGGTCGTGGGAGAACTTGCTCATCCGAAGCCAATTGCGATATCGCCGTGAGAATGATGAATTGCCATGGTTAGGTCCCAAATGGGTTGTGAGGAGCGAAGATGAACATAGCGGACAAGGTGATAGAGATCATCACCCGGGAACAGCACCTTGCGCCCGGTGTCGTCAAGCCGGACTCCACCTTTGCGGAACTGGGGATTGATTCCCTGGATGGGGTCAATATCTTGTTCGCCCTGGAACAGGAGTTCAAGATTGACATTCCGGACTCGGTGGCTCAGAACATGAGGAGCGTCAGGCAGGTGGCCGATGCTCTCACGCGGGTGATTGAGGGCAAGGACATCTCGGACCTGGTGGCCATGGCAAAGGGCGAAAGTCCTGTGCCCGACAGTTGATCCCCCTGCATTGCGGTGCCTGCCATGCGCAGAGTCGTCATCACAGGATTGGGAGTATTTGCCTCCACGGGCAAGGAGGTTGAGAGTTTTTTCTCGAACCTGCTGAACGGCCGCTCGGGCGTGCGCCGGATTACTTTGTGGGATCCCTCCTCGCTGACCGTCCAGATTGCCGCCGAAGTCCCTGATTACTCGCCCACCGACTACTTTCCTTTGAAGCGGCTTGATTTGCTGGATCGCTTTACGCAATTCGGGCTGTTGGCAGCTCGCCAGGCGATGCAGTCGAGCGGGATTCAGGTTGCGGAGGAGGAAAAGCCAAGGTTTGGAGTGGTGATGGGCTCAGGGATGGGAGGGGCGGAGACTTTTGATAGTGGGTATTTCAATCTCTATGCGAAAAACGAGACTCGGCTTCACCCGTTCACTATTCCGAAGATCATGCACAACGCCGTGACTTCCCAGATTTGCATGGAATATGGGGCGCAGGGGCCTTCGCTGGCGATTTCCACGGCCTGTTCCTCGGCGGGGCACGCGATCGGTGAAGCCTGCCACCTCATCAGGTTCGGCATCGCCGACATTATGCTGGCGGGAGGCAGCGACGCCCCTCTTACCTACGGGATGATCCGTTCCTGGGAGTCTGTGCGTGTCCTGGCCCCGGGAGGTGCTGACCCGAGCCGCGCTTGCCGACCGTTCTCCGCGGACCGTGAGGGTATGGTCATGGGGGAAGGAGCTGGCGTCTTCTTGCTGGAGGACTGGGAGCACGCACGGAAGCGGGGAGCCAAGGTCTGGGCGGAGGTGGCCGGGTATGGAATGTCCTCTGATGCCAGCCACATCACGCAGCCTTCGGTCGCCGGCCCAGCGCGAGCCATCAAGATGGCGCTCGCGGAAGCCAGTGTGAACGCCGACGAGGTAGACTACATCAACGCCCACGG
>JALHUF010000113.1 GCA_022866195.1 Terriglobia bacterium | reverse complement strand
GGGCCGCGGCGTTCAAATATCCAGCACGGCAGGCCACCACGAAGGTCGTGGATATTCGCCCGCAGGTGGGCCGCACCGGCACGCTCACGCCCGTTGCCGACCTCGAACCGGTGGATGTGGGCGGCGTGACGGTCAGCCACGCCACTCTCCACAACATGGATGAGATCGAGCGGCTGGGCGTGAAGATCGGCGATACGGTGCTCATCCAGCGGGCCGGGGAAGTGATCCCCCAAGTGGTCAAAGTAGTAAAGCATGCTCCCGACGGCCGCGAATTCCGCATGCCCAAGAAGTGTCCGGTGTGTGGCGGCGAGGTTTACCGGACCGAAGGGGAGGTTGCCTATCGCTGTGTCAACGCTGCTTGTCCCGCGCGGCTGAAGGAATCGCTGCTCTATTTCGCAGGGCGCCGCGCCATGAATATCGACGGCCTGGGCGACAAGCTGGTGGATCAGCTAGTGGACAAGGGATTGGTCCGCGACGTCGCCGACCTCTACAGCCTCACCCACGAAACGTTGGCGAACTTGGAGCGGATGGCCGACCAGTCGGCTGCGAACCTGCGCGCGGAAATTGAGAACAGCAAGAAAGCTGATCTCGCGCGACTGATATTTGCGCTCGGTATCCGCTTCGTTGGTGAGCGCACGGGACAGTTGCTGGCCGACCACTTCGGCTCGCTCGACAGGCTGGCCAAGGCCAGCGAGGAAGAGCTTTACGAGGTCGAGGAGGTTGGGCCCAAGGTGGCCGAGAGCATCTTACACTTCTTCCGCGAGCCCCAAAACCTGAAGGTGCTTAAGAAGCTGCGGGACGCGGGCTTGCAGTTTGAGCAAAAGAAAGTCCGCAAGGCAGAAGGGAAACTCGCCGGAAAGCAGTTCGTCCTCACCGGCACTCTGCCCCATTATTCCCGCGACGAGGCCGCCAGGATGATCGAAGAAGCAGGCGGGCGCGTCATTGGCTCCGTGAGCAAGAAGACCGATTACGTCGTGGCGGGCGCCGACCCCGGCTCCAAACTCGACAGGGCCCGCGCGCTGGGGGTCAAGACCATCGACGAGGCCGAATTGCTGAAATTGCTGAAGTAGAGGCTGGCTTCTGTTGGTAGGTCAATCCCGCATCGCGGGACGCAGGAGGCGGTTCAAGATGACAAATCAACTCAAGGGCATTCTGAAAACGCTGGTTCTGATTCTGGGGGTAGTTTCCGCTTTGTTGCTGTCTGCGCCGAACGCCCGACCAGCATGGCCGCAGCGCTCCAAAGAACAATCACCGCCACAGCTTCCCTGGATGAAACCCTCGATGGCAAAGCTGGAAGGTGAACTCATCCAGAAGTACGGCGAGGGCGAGCGGGCCCGGCTCGCGCGCGGCCTGCCGCAGGTGGCGAAGTTCTGGCGCGCCGCAGACGGCGGGGCCTCCGCGTTTGAGGATTTCGTGCGGAGTAACTTTGCCGGCAACCCGGCGACGCTCGACATCCTGTTCAATCGGTTTGAGCACAACATGGAACAACTCGACGGCCACATGCACGAGATCGCGCGCGAGTTCAGCAATCAGACTGATCTCGACCTCGGCCCCATTCTGCCTTTTGACGAGGCGTTTGCCGGATACGATCCCGCGGCGCATGTCGTGGATGACTCTTTCCAGAACAAGCTAGCCTTTACGGTGCTGCTCAATTTCCCGCTGACGACACTTGAGGAGCGCCTGACCCAAGGGGAGAAGTGGTCACGTCGCCAGTGGGCCGAAGCGCGGCTTGCCCAGCGGTACGCCAAGCGCGTTCCCGCCGAGGTGAACCTGGCCATCGCCCGGGCGGAAGCGGAGGCCGGCCGCTACATCTCCCAGTACAACATCTGGATGCATCATCTGGTTGACGCGAACGGGACGCGACTGTTCCCGCCCCGGCTGCGGCTGCTGTCTCACTGGAATCTGCGCGACGAGATCAAGGCCGATTACCGCGATGCCGAACAGGGCCTTGCCAAGCAGCGAATGATCCAGCGGGTGATGGAACGGATCGTCACCCAGACCATCCCGGCCACGGTCATCGACAATCCCGATTTCGATTGGGACCCATACACGGACGAGGTCAAGCTGGCGGCTGTGAAAGATGCGGAAGGCGGTGCGGCAACCAGAAAGACGCCAAGCGTCGCCGCCCTCAATGCTCCGGAACCCGACGCCCGCTATGCGCAATTGCTGAACGTGTTCCGGGCGTCGAAGAAACTCGATCCGTATTCACCTACGGCGCCCACCCTCATCGCGCGGCGATTTGATGAGGACCGCGAGATTCCCGAGGCGCGCGTGAAAGCCATGCTGGAGCAAGTGCTCTCCTCGCCGCTGGTGCCGGAAGTGGCGACGCTGATCGAGGCACGCCTGGGCAGGCCGCTGGAGCCTTTCGACATCTACTACGACGGCTTTCGTCCACGCGGCGATTACACCGAGGCGCAACTGAACGCCAGCGTGGCCCAGAAATACCCCACGGCTGAAGCGTACAAGCAGGACATCCCCAACCTCCTGATGCACCTAGGATTTTCTCGCGAGCGAGCAGAATATCTGGCGAGCAACATCATCGTGGATCCGGCGCGCGGCTCCGGTCACGCCATGGGAGCGGAGATGCGGTCGGAGAAGGCGCATCTCCGGACCCGGGTGGAAAAGGACGGGATGAACTACAAGGGACTGAACATCGCTGTTCACGAAATGGGCCACAACGTCGAGCAAATCCTCTCGCTCAGCATGGTGGATCACACCCTGCTCGAGGGCGTGCCCAATACGGCCTTCACGGAAGCTCTTGCCTTCGTGTTCCAAGACCGCGACCTCGAGTTGCTGGGACTTGCCCAGCCGGACCCGAAGAACCGGGCGCTGAAAACGCTCGGCGATTTTTGGGCCACCTACGAAATCTCCGGGACGGCGTTGGTGGATATGCAGGTTTGGCACTGGATGTACGATCATCCCGACGCCACGCCCGGCCAGTTGAAGGCGGCCGTGCTGCGCATCGCCCAGGAAGTCTGGAACAAGTATTACGCCCCGGTTTTCAAGAAGCGCGATGTCGTTCTGTTGGCCATCTATTCGCATATGATCGAGGCGCGTCTTTACCTCCCCGATTACCCGCTTGGACACTTGATCGCCTTCCAGATCGGCGAGCAGATGGAGAAGGCAGGAAACATCGGGTCGGAATTCGAACGCATGGCCACGACGGGAAGAGTCGTTCCCGACCTGTGGATGATGAAGGCCACAGGTAAGCCGGTCGGCGCGGAGGCTCTCCTGGCCGCCGCGCGCAAGGCACTGAGCGAGGTGAGCGAGCAAGCGGCGG
>JALHUF010000112.1 GCA_022866195.1 Terriglobia bacterium | reverse complement strand
GCTTCTCCCATGTCCAAAACCATACGACATCTTACCCCCAAGTTACAAGGTCAGAGCCCCCGGTTGGTCTGGCGGTCACGGGGTGTTACATTGCGCCGGGAGAGTCCAGTCCATGGAAGAGGGAGCCCGCACATCGCTGGGAATGGCCGGGTTTGGTGGGCACGTGCTATCATGACATTTCAGGTTTGGGACAAAGAGGTTGCGGGTCTAAGTCCTCCCTCTCCTATTCTCTGGTGGGGCCCTGCATGGCAACAAGGTGCATCCTGGTCACGAATGATGACGGCATCCACGCCGAGGGCCTGAAGGCTCTGGAAAGGAGCTTGGCCTCGGTTGGTGAAGTCACCGTGGTGGCGCCTGATCGCGAAATGAGCGCTAGCAGCCAGTCCATCAGCGTGCACACCCCGCTGCGCGTCTATGCTTTCGACGGCCGCCACTACGCGGTTACCGGCACGCCCGCCGATGCGGTGATTCTGGCCATCTACCGCCTGTTGCCCGCGAAGCCTGATCTGGTGGTTTCAGGCATCAACCCCGGGGGCAACCTGGGAGAGAACGTAGTCTATTCCGGCACCGTCGCGGCGGCCATGGAAGCGGCCCTGCATGGTGTGCCTTCCTTTGCCATCTCGCTTGCCACGCGCAAGTACCTGGATTTTTCCGTCGCCGCCGCTTTCGCCGCGCAACTGGCTACCCGAGTGCTGGCGGAGGGATTGCCTCCCGGCATTATGTTGAACGTCAATGTCCCCCGCGGCGAGGTGCGCGGTGTCCGCATCACCCGGCAGAGCCAGAAAATCTCCCAGAATGTCGTCCACGAAAAGCAGGACCCGCGCGGTCGCCCCTACTACTGGCTTGACGAAACCGCCCGGCTCGAAACTGCGGAGCCCGATTCCGACTACGCGGCCATCCGCGCCCACGAGATTTCCATCACGCCGCTCCAGGTTGACCGCACCGATTACGCCAGTCTTCAGCGTCTTGCGAATTGGCTTCCTGCGCTTCAGCTCACCAGTGGGTAGCGTCGGTATTTACCGAGCTGCGGCTGCGGATCGGCCTGCACCGGACGCCCTGTACAGCCTGTCCGAGCTATGCTAGGTTCGAGCCGAGGACCCGGGACCGTGTATCGTTCGCCAGGGCTAGAGCTGAATCATGAACAAGCTTAGAGTCCGTTTTGCTCCCAGTCCTACCGGATATGTCCACGTCGGCAATGCGCGCACAGCACTTTTCAACTGGCTCTTCGCGCGGCATCACGGCGGCGTGTTGGTGTTGCGCATTGAGGACACGGACGTGCAGCGCTCCAAGGAAGAGTACGAGACGCAACTCCTTGAGGATTTGCACTGGTTCGGTCTCGACTGGGACGAAGGTCCGGACTGTGGCGGGGAACACGCCCCTTATCGGCAGTCGGAGCGGAGGGATTTGTATGCCCGCTACGGGCAGCAACTCATCGACCAAGGCCGCGCTTACTACTGCTTCTGCTCGGCGGAGCAGCTCGAGGCCGAGCGTCAGGAAGCCCTGAAGGCGGGGCGGCAGCCGAAGTATTCCGGGCGCTGCCAGAAGCTCCCGCGCGAGGAGGCCGCGGCCCGGGTCGCGGCGGGCGAGGGGGCGGCCGTGCGCCTGAAGATCGTGGACGAGTCTTTCGCGTGGCGGGATCTCGTCCACGGGCTTACAAGCTTTCCGGGGGAGGTCATTGGCGACCCTATCCTCCTGCGCTCCGACGGCCACTCGGCTTACAACTACGCCGTGGTGATTGACGACCATCTAATGGAGATCACCCACGTCATTCGCGGCGACGACCACATCTCGAACACGCCGCGCCAGCTTGCCCTTTACCGTGCGTTCGATTGGCAACCGCCCGAATTCGCCCACCTTTCCACCATCCTCGGTCCAGACCGCGCGCGCCTCTCGAAGCGCCACGGCGCCACGGCGCTGCAGAATTTCCGCGACATGGGAATTCTCCCTGAGGCGCTGCGGAACTATCTGGCGTTGCTTGGCTGGTCGCCTGCCGGCGGGACGACGGAAATTCTCAGCCCTGCGGACCTAGTGGCGCAGTTTTCGCTCGAGCGCGTCATCAAAAGCCCTGCCGTGTTTGACGCGGAAAAGCTCCACTGGATGAACCGGCACTACATGAAGGCATCGCCGCCTCGCCGTCTGGCCGAGCTGAGCGTGCCGTTCCTGGTCCGCGCCGGATATCTCGCGGAGCCGGTGGATGCGCCGACGCTCGCTTGGCTGGAGCGCGTGCTGGATGCGGTCGTCAAGAACCTAGACCACTTGAGTC
>JALHUF010000009.1 GCA_022866195.1 Terriglobia bacterium | reverse complement strand
GACTACATCAACGCCCACGGCACCGGGACGCGTCTGAACGACGTGATTGAAACACAGGTAATCAAGGAAGTATTCCAGGACCACGCCCGCCGAGTGGCGATCAGTTCCACCAAATCTATGCATGGCCATGTGATGGGGGCGACGGGCGCTATTGAGCTGGCGGCCACAGTGCTGGCGCTCGAGCGGGGAATAATTCCCCCGACGGCCAACTACACTAAGTGCGACCCTGAGTGCGACCTGGATTATGTTCCCAACCAGGCGCGCGAGAAGCCCGTGCGCGTGGCGATCTCCAACTCCTTTGCCTTTGGCGGGCTCAATGCGGTCCTCCTGGTGCGCCGGTTTGAACAGGTCTGAATCTCCTGCGGCGGTACGCAAGCAGTTCTGAAGCAGACATGACGGGATCAAAAAGGATTGCGATCTTGACACTCAGTGTTGGCTGGGGACACGTGCGCGCCGCCGAGGTAATCGAGCGCGCCCTGCTTGACGGCGGTGAAAATGTTGAGGTCCGAACCTTTGATGCGATCGAGAAGGCACGCCCCTGGTTTCGGTGGCTCTACGTCGACACCTACTGGTGGATGCTCCGCCACGCCCCCGGGCTGTGGCGTCGTTTGTTTGAGCGGCGTCAGCGAGAGGCTCACCGTGCGACGGCTCCCCACTGGGTCTTCCGGCGCGGTTGCGCGGAGACCCTGCGGCAACTCAAAGCTTTTGCGCCGCATCTGGTGATCGCCACGGAGATCGGCGCAGCTGAAATCGCGGCGTTGGGCAAGCGCGAGGGTTGGTTCAACTCGCCCATTCTGGCGGTGCAGACGGATTTCCAGACCGAGCCCCCCTGGGTGCAACGCGAGATTGACGTCTACGGTATAGGAAGCGAGGAATCCAAGGCGCAGCTCATCGGCTGGGGCGTTTCTCCCAACCGCGTTGTGTTATGCGGGATTCCCATCGACCCGGCGTTTGCCCTGGCCTATGAGGAAAGTGAGGTTTTGCGGGCGCTGGGCCTTGACCCGCGTCGTCCGGTGGTTCTGGTCATGGGGGGAGGCATGGGACCTGCACCCCTCGACGAGATTATTCAGAGCCTGGAGCGTTGTGGCCTGCCACTCCAGGTGCTCGCCGTGAGCGGTCGCGATCGGGCCTTGAAGCCGCGCCTCGAAAGCCTGCGGGGCAAGATCGCTCTGGACCTCCACGTCTTCGGCTGGAGCGACAGCATCCCGGAATTGATGACGGCCGCGGATCTGCTGATTACCAAGCCAGGTGGGGTTACCACCGCGGAGGCCCTTGCGGTCGGCGTGCCCATGCTGCTCACTCATCCCATCCCCGGACCGGAAGAGCGGCACGTCCGGTATCTGGAGCAGAACGGGGCCGCGGTTCAGGCGCGCCACCTCGAAGATATCCCTCGACTTGTCGCCCAGCTCTTGAACAATCCGGAGAAATTGGCGGAGATGGCGCGGCGGGCGCGCGAGCTGGCACGTCCCGAGGCAGCGCACGCCGTCGCCCATGTCGCTCGGGCCTTACTGGAAAAGGCCACCTACATCGATTTTCTGGCGCCCCCGCCCACGCGCTCTGGGGAGTCTGCCTACCTGATGTGACGCGAGGTGTGCTGTCAGGGGCGCAGGCGTCGGTGAAACAGTGGATTTTACATGCTAGGGAGTCTGCGAAAACTCGTGGAGTACGTCGTCGGCGATTCGATTCCGGCGCTTGTGCGCTGGGGAAAACCCGTGCCGCGCTCGATTATTCGCGGAATCCAGGCGGACGGTTTCCGTGCCGTCGTTTCTTACGCTGCCCAGCGGCAGAAGTTCTTTGCGCGCCGGTTACGGGAAAAGCGGGTCGATCCGGCCCGCGTCCGCCGCCCGGAGGATCTCGGCGATATTTTCACCACGCCCGAAGACCTGCTGAGCTTTCCCCCGGAAGATTTCCTCTGTCAAGAACCCCAGGCCGTATTCGAGACCACCGGCACCTCGGGAGCGCCTAAGCAGGTCTATTTTGGCTACGACGAGCTGGAGTTCATCGCGCGCTACCAGGCGGCGGCGTTTCACGAAAACGGCCTGCGCCCTGGCGACCGCGTGGTTTGCACCTTCGATGCCGCGTACTGGATTAGTAGCTGGCTGACTTTTCTGGCCTGCCAGCAGATGGGAGTGTTCTGTTCGGCCATCGGCAAACCTCACCCACGAGAACTTTACTCGCGCTTGGGGCTATACCGGTACAACGTTATCGTGGCGGACCCCACCTGGTTGGTGAGCCTGAGCGAGATCGCCGAAAAGGAAGAGACCTTTCCCGTCAAGCTGATTTTTGCGGCGGGTGATCGGATGACTGAAGTTTACCGAAGGTACGTTCAGGACGTGTGGCAGGCGCCCGTCTTACTCGGCTACGGTTCGACTGAGATGGGCGGCGGACTGGGGATGGAATGCCGCCGCCAGGACGGCATCCACGTTGATGAGTACAACTTTCTCCTGGAGATCCTTGACCCGGACTCTAACGGTTATGGGGAACTGGTCGTCACCACGCTGGCCCGGCGCACCCTGCCGCTCATCCGCTACCGCGTCCGGGATATTACGCGGTTGATCGACGAGCCGTGTCCCTGCGGCGCTACCCTCCGGCGGATTGCGGGTATCAAGGGACGCCGCGACGAAATGGTGGTCATGGGGGCGGGGAACATGCACCCGGAGATCTTCGAGAACGTCTTACACGATGTCGCCGGAGTCTCTGATAACTGGCAGGTTGCTGTCCGCCAGGAGGGAACGCACGATATTCTGGAATTCCGCTGCGAACTGGCCGACGGAGCCGATCCCTCGCAGGTGGAAGCGGCCGTCCGCGAGAACCTCAAGTCCCGCTACCCCGAGGTGTGGGCCAACCAGGTCTGCGGGATGTATCAACTGGCATTCCGCTTTCTGTCTGCGGGAACGATTACGCAGGGGCGGAAGCCCCGGCGCCTGGTAGATGAGCGCAGCGGCTAGGATTCCCATGCGATACCCCGCCCGTCTGCGGGGACGTGGGGAGAGGACTTCGATTTCCGTGAAGGGCACCCTATCCAAAAGCAGCGAGAAAAAGCAGACTTCGCAACGCCCTGCGATTTTCTGTGATTTTGACGGGACAATCACGCGCGTCGACGTGACCGACGAGATCCTGGCCCAACTTGCCCATCCCTCCTGGCGCGAGGTCGAACAGGAATGGACTTGCGGCGCGATCGGTTCCCGCGAGTGTCTGGAGCGCCAGATGGCCCTGGTCGAAGCCTCGGCAAAGGAATTGAACGCGCTGATCGACGCAGTAGCCATCGACCCTCACTTTGCGAGCTTCTGGCGTTTCATTGAAGAGTGCAAGCTGCCGTTCTACGTCCTAAGCGACAGTTTTGATTACATCATCCGGCGCGTGCTGAAGCGGGCCGGAGTCAACGGAGTGCTGCGCAACGGGACTCATATGTTCGCCAGCGCTCTGCGGGTCGAGGGCCGGCGATTGGTGACAGCGTTTCCTCATTGCGCCGCGCCCTGCGAGCACGGTTGCGCCACCTGCAAGCCGAGGATTATGCGTCGCCTCAGTGGCGGCAGAGGGCCAGTCGTATTCATCGGCGATGGTTTGTCGGACCGGTTCGCCGTGGACGAGGCGGACGTGGTCTTCGCCAAGCGGCAGTTGCTGGCGTACTGCCGAGAGAACGGCATCGCCTGCCACCAGTTTGCGACCTTTGCTGAGATCGAAACAGCTCTAAGAGACCTGGTAGACGCTGGCCGGCCGCGGCGGCAGCGGGGAAGAAGCCCAAAAGCAAAATCCGAGCGTTGAACGTTTCCGCTTTCGACTCTCGGCGCTGGACTTTCCACTGATCACGGAGGCTTAGGCCTGTGGCGATTTCTGACAGCAGCGCGAGGACCGCCGAACTGCTGGCCCTTGAGAGGAAGTACTGCTCCTTCGGGGACACGGTACACTACCTGGACCCCCCCAAGGTCTTTGTTAATTGTGAGGGCAGCTACCTTTACGATGAACGGGGCACACCTTACCTCGACCTTCAAATGTGGTATTCGGCCGCGAGTTTCGGTTACAAGAACCCGCGTCTGAACGAGGCTCTAAAACGGCAGCTTGATCGCCTGCCGCAACTTGCCTGCCAGTACTTGCACGCGGAGAAGGTGGAAGTCGCCGCGCGCTTGGCGCAGTACTGCGAAAAGCGCTTCGGGGTAAAGGGGCGCGTGCACTTCAATGTGGGCGGCTCGCAGGCTATCGAGGACTCGCTGAAGATTGTCCGGAACTTCACCGGCAAGAATCTGATGTTTGCTTTTATGGGCGGCTATCATGGGCGCACCCTGGGCGCGTCGGCCATCACCTCGAGTTACCGTTACCGCCGCCGCTACGGCCACTTCGGGGATCGCGCGCATTTTGTTTTCTTCCCTTACTGCTTCCGCTGCCTTTACGGGCTGCGACGCGCGACTTGCGACATTTACTGCGAGAACCAATTTGAAAAGCTGTTCGCGAGCGAATACCACTCCGTCTGGGATCCCAAGGTTGAAGCTTCCGAGTTTGGCGCGTTCTACTTCGAGCCAGTGCAGGGAACCGGCGGCTATGTGATCCCGCCCAAAGAGTATTTTGTGCGATTGAAAGAGACCTGCGAAAAACACAAGATCCTCTTGGTGGATGACGAAGTTCAGATGGGTATCTACCGCACCGGCAAGTTCTGGGCGGTCGAACACTTGGGGATTACGCCGGACATCATCGTTTTCGGCAAAGCGCTGACTAACGGCCTGAACCCGCTCTCCGGCATCTGGGCGCGCGAAGAGCTAATCACGCCGGAGCTGTTTCCGCCCGGCTCCATGTGCTCGACGTTTTCTGCGGGCCCGTTGGGGACGGCGGTGGCGCTGGAGACTCTGCGCATGCTGGAAGAGGCAGATTACGAGAAGCTGGTCACGGAGAAAGGCGCCTATTTCCTCGCTGGTCTGCGGGAACTTCAGCGCCGTCATCCGGAGGCCATGGGAGACGTGGAAGGGCTCGGGCTGGCCTTGCGGATCGAGGTCTGCAAGCCAGATGGCATCACACCCGACCGCGAGCTGACCGATCGGATTTTCGCCGCGGGTCTGAAAGGGGATTTGGAAGCCGGCGGGCGCAAGTACGGACTGGTCCTCGACGTGGGTGGCTATTACAAGAACGTCTTCACACTTTCGCCCTCTTTTACGATCACGCGTGAGGAAATAGACTTGGCTGTGGAATTACTCGATCAGCTATTCCGGCGATGTCAGATGAAGTGATTTTCCCCGCAGGCGTTCAGGCGCCCCCGCCGTATCTTGCCAGATGTTGCTGTAACCATCCCCTAAGAGAGTCTGCCCTGTGCGCGCTCCAGGTAGGCCGCGATGTATTCCTTGAAAGCGTTCTCCAGTGTGAGTGCAACTTTTCCGGGCGCCGGATAGTCCCAATCGGGGCTGATGGTGCCCACGGCCGCCACCTCCCGCGTGGTTGAACTGATAAAGACCTCATCCGCGGAAGAGAGATCGTCAGGGGTAAGTTCCTGCTCCCGCAGTTCGATGCCGGCCCGGGGCGCAACTTCAAAAAGGATCTCGCGCGTAATCCCCGCCAGACACCCCGAGGAGAGGGGCGGAGTCAGCACTTTACCGCCGCGAACCAGGAAGACATTGGCGGAGGTACACTCGGCAAGCTGGCCCTTTTCGTTCAGCAACAGAGCGTCGTCAAAGCCCTCTGCGTGGGCTCCCTCGAGAACTGCGGCGTGCGGCACCCACGATAGCATCTTGGCCCCGGCGTAGCGCCCGGCGGAAAAGATTCCCATGGGCTGAACCTGGAGCCGGTGCGCCGCAGGCCAGGCAACCAGTTCCCGGGTGAAGATCAATAAGTCAGTGGGCGGCAGATCCTCGGCTTGTGCCCAGAGCCCGCCGCGATTCTTGACGAAGGAGACGCGGGCCATGCCTTCGGGGCGCTGGTTGGCACGCGCCAGCTCCACAACGGCACGCGCCACGGCGTCTTGCTGATAGGACATCGGAATTTCCAAACGCTGCGCGTCGCGCGCCATCCGCACCCAATGACGTTCGAAGGCAAAGGGCACACCGCGATAGATCCGCAAGGTGGTGAAGATACCCCATCCCATGAGCAGGCCAACCTGGCCGGGAGAGAGATGTACTTCCTTCAGAGGCACGATCTGGTCGTTGTGAAGAATCAGCGTATCCATGGTGTTGGTCAGTGCTCCGGCACCTATCCTCGTGCCGCCCAGGTTTCCGCTAAATGGCAGCCTGGCATCCTTTTAATATATCACCTCGCATGCCCGGCAAGATGGACGAGCTTGGGACTGGTAAAGTACCCAGACTCAGTCCGCAACGTTGTCCGCAGTGCCGCGGAACAGGCCCACGGGCTCTGGACGGTGGTGAGTGCCCCCAGGCCGACGAATCCTCCTGCGATGTCCTTCCAGGGTGGTGGCCTGGTGTCTTTCAGATTCCGAATGGAACTGGGCGTGCAATTCCTGCCCTATTGGAGGGGGAAAACAAGAAGGCCCAACCACGAGGGTTGGGCCAGGAAAAAAACTAAGACGGAGTCAGACTACCCCACCTTCCACCTTGACGACTTTGTCGGCCTGCGGTCCTTTTTGGCCTTGGACGACCTCAAACTCGACGGTATCGCCTTCCTGCAGGGTCTTGAAGCCTTCACCTTGAATGGCCGAGTAGTGAACGAAGACGTCAGATCCGCCCTCCTGGCCGATGAAGCCGTAACCCTTGGCATTATTGAACCACTTCACTTTACCTTGAAGTGTTGCCACTTGCGTTCCTCCTTGATGTGCTTTGGGGTTGCCGGCTCATCGGTAGGCCCCAAAAAGAAAAAGCCGAGAATCGCAGGCGACCCTCGGCACTCCCTTCACGTACGCGTTCCCGATGCGAACACCGTGCAAACTCCCATTTGCATACATATCTGAGTGGGCTTTGCTTGTCAAGAAAATATTGCGGCGCAATTCTAATGAGTATCGATAACGGTCAGATTTTCCGCTGTTTCAAAAGGAATAAACACATAAGCCCTACCAGCGTTTTGGCATCCTCGATTTGCCCCGTGCGGAGCATCTTGCGAAGCTGCGCGGGCGTGAACCATCCCGAACGGATGCGCTCTTCGGCCTGGGGCTGTGCCTGGCAGCGCGTTAAGCCACGGGCTTCGAGCAAATGCATCCGCTCGTTCAAAAACCCCGGACTGGAGAAGAAGTCGAACAGGGGTCTGAAGGTGCGGGCGCGATAGCCGGTCTCCTCCCGCAACTCCCTTTGGGCTGCCTGCCGGGGTTTTTCGCCCGGTTCAATTCCGCCTGCCGCCAGCTCCCACAGCCATCGTCCTGCCGGATAGCGGAATTGACGCACCAGAAGGACGCGCCCGTCAGACAGGCGAGGCAGAACAACCACTGAACCCGAGTGGCAGACAACCTCGCGGTCTACTTCCACACCGCCTGGCTCGATGACCCGGTCAACCTTGAGCTGGACGACCCTGCCTGCGTAGATCAGCTTACTCTTAAGCACACACGCGCCAGATGCCACGGGGAAAGCCTCTCCTGCTGGACATCCAGAACCTTTCGCCCTCGAGCCTGGGCAGGATAACCCAATTCTGTGGGAAGGGCCTCTGCACGACCGGGATGCAAGAGCAGCAGACTCGCGTCCGCGCGTTGGCAATCAGTTCGCTAGGTCGAACTTCTCGATGAGCGCTTTGGCTTCCTTCCTGACCTCCGTAGCCTTCAGCGAGTCACGGTATTGGGCGACCTTCTCCTTGAGCTTGGAGTAGCTCTCGTGCTTTGCCTTGTAGGCTTGCTTTTGCTCCTTAGTAGCAATGGGGTCTTGCGGGGCCTTTTCCAGGCAAGCCACGAGCCCGTCCAGGAAGCTGGCGCAGGAGGTCAGCTTGGCCAAGCAGCTTTTGCGATGGTAGAGTCTTTCAAAGTCCGCCAGACTCTCCTTTTGCACTGCGGCTACCAGGCCGGTGATGGTCTTCGTGTAGTCCGCCACCATCGCTTCCTCATCCTGACAAGCCTGGGCGAAGAGTGGCTGCTGGCTGACCAAACCTGCTGGCATCAAGCTTAGGAGAAGGACGATGCCCATTCGATTTGACATGGCAACACCTCCAGCTTTCTCTTCATGCGGTCTCACATGACCCGTGCAACAGACCGCAGGGAGGACATCCGACACTACGTTCTGGAAGCATACTAGCCTCGTTGTGACGGTTCAAGCACCATTCACGTTAAGGTGCGTGGATTTCCCCAGTGGCCGGCCTGTGGCCATCCCCTAGTGCCAGCATCCGGCCTCCTCCTTTCGCCACTAGCTTCGAGCGCGGGGGTGTCTCTAGGCGGAACCGCCGAGAGGCTGCTATACTGCGAGCCGCAGCCAGGAGGTGGAGGGTATCGGACATTGGTGGAGAGCCCGCGCATGAAGATCTCGGCGTTGATTGTGGATGACGAGCAGCCGGCCCGTGACGAACTGGTGTTTCTACTCAAGGGCATCCCAGATATCGAGGTTGTAGGTCAGGGCAAGAACGGGGTCGAGGCGGTGAACCTGATTCGGGAGCTCACTCCTCAGGTCGTCTTCCTGGATGTGCAGATGCCGGGACTTGACGGATTCGGGGTCATCAAGAAGCTGCTGGAAAAGAAGGTGCCGCTGCCGTTTCTGGTTTTTGCCACCGCGTACGATCAGTATGCTGTCCAGGCCTTCGAGGTCAATGCCATTGATTACTTGTTGAAGCCCATCGCCCGCTCCCGGTTGGAGAAAGCCATTGCCAGAGTCCGGCGCGGGCTGGAAAGCGTCGAGCCGACCCGCCAGAAGCTGGAGCGGCTCGTACAGTTGGTCGAAGAACGGCCGGTGCCGCAGGCCAGCAAGTTGCGGGTGAAGAGTGGCGGCCGGCTGGTTCTGGTGAATTCCGACGATATCATCTACGCGAGCATCGAAGAAGGGGTGATCACGATTGTCTCGCGGGATCTGGAAGGGCAGTCTAACTTTCGCACGGTGGAAGACCTCCAAAGCAACCTCGATCCCAACACCTTCTGGCGTGTGCATCGCTCCTACCTGGTCAACACTAACCGCATCAAGGAAGTGGTTCCCTGGTTCAAAGGTTCTTATCAGCTCAAGATGGATGATCGCAAGCAGACCGAAATTCCCGTCAGCCGGGCGCAGACCCGCCGGCTGAGAGAACTATTCAAACTCTGATCCGGGGTGTGCGCGTGCGAAAAATAGGCCGGCGTGGATTATTGAAGGGTTCCCTGGGAGTATCCGGCACTCTCCTGGCGGGGCTTAGCTGTGAGCAGCAGTCCCTGGTGGCACAACTGGTGGATCGGTCGGAATATGGAAAGATCAAGGAACCGGTCAAGGGGCTCCAGCGCGGGAAACTGGGCCAGCACGAGATTTCCCGACTGATCATTGGCGGCAACCTGATTTCCGGCTCTGCCCACGCTGGTGATCTGCTTTATCAAGCCGCCTTGATGACCCACTATTTCACCACCGAGAAGATCCTCGAAACCTGGACCCTCGCCGAGCAAAACGGCATCAACACCACGTTGATGCGGGCGGATCCCCACATCATCGAGCATTACCAGAAGTTCACGCGGGAGCGCGGCGGAAAACTCCAGTGGATTGCCCAATCCGCCCCCGAACAGGGCGACCCTGTGGAGAACGCCCAGCGAGCACGCGACAACGGCGCCATCGCCATGTACCTCCACGGGAACGTCAGCGACACGGCGGTCAAGCAGGGAAAAGCGGAGGAAATCGGCCGGGTGGTTGCCGGCATCCGGAAAACGGGACTGCTGGCGGGCATCGGCGCGCACTTACTGGCCACCGTCCAAGGATGTGAACAGGCCAAACTCGATCCGGATTTCTACATGTTCACGGTGAACCGGGTGAATTACTACTCCAGCCCGGCGGCCGAAATTGCCGCGTTCATGAAAGCCATCCAGAAACCTTGGATCGGATTCAAAGTCCTGGGAGCGGGCAGAGACAAGCCTCCGGAGGGCTTTCTGCACGCCTTCCAGAAAGGGGCTGATTTTATCTGCGTCGGGATGTTCGACTGGCAGGTGCGGGACGATACCGCCTTGGTCCAGGAAATGCTGGCTAACGGCATCACGCGCGAACGCCCCTGGGGCTAACCCGGCACCGTGCAGCGGTTCCAGATCCATCGCGCGGCGGTAGATCAACCCGCTCTGTACGCGTCGGGCTCCCCGTGAATCTCTCCCGATACTTCCTGTCTGGAGGACGGCTCACCAGGAGTGTAGTCCCGG
>JALHUF010000111.1 GCA_022866195.1 Terriglobia bacterium | reverse complement strand
GTATCCGCCAGTTGATTAACACCTCCGCGGTCGGATGGAAGGAGTTTTTCTTCCCGGATTACTACATCCGGCCTTCTACGGAAGCCCTGCCGGGTCCCGCCGGCGGCGCTTATCAGCCGGTCCAACCCGGTCCCGGGCGCGTGGCCGAGATGTTCGACCTGATTTCCTTCACTGCGGAACGCCAACGCGCCGATCTGATGGGCACGTTCGTGGCGGGTTGGGCGGATACGGGTCTGCATCCGGAAACGTTCTGGCTGGGATATGCCACCGGGTCTGCCGCCGGCTGGCATCCGCGAACGCCCGAGCCACAAGAGCTGATGAGTTCGTTTTATAGGCTGTTTTACGGGCCCGGGGCGACGAACATGGGCCGCCTCTATCAGCTCATGAGCGAGCAAGCGCAGTTTTGGAAGAACAGTTGGGAGACGGTTGCTTCCAACGCTCGGACACCGATTGTGGGTGACTGGCCGCATACGATCTTCAATCCACCCCGGCCTGCGGAGGATCAGACCCTGCCTCTCCTGCCGGTCCCCACGCCGGACCTCTTGAAGGTAGGTTCTGATTGGGCTGCGCAGAATACCCGACGGCTCCGGCTGGCCTCGATTTTTCTGCCTCAGAACGATGAGTTGCTGGACTTGCTGCATATGAATCTGGAGCGTGTGCAATTCAACCGCTATAATTTGGAAGTCTACCTCTCTATTGCGCAGCTCTATCGCCAGAACCTGGAGATGCTTCAGGACCTGGAGCGGATTTACACCCTTTTGAAGTCGGCGCAGACGGCAGCCGGAAACGCCCAGGCGTCAGATGCGGTGGCCGCGCTTGACGAGGCGCTGGACACCGCTGAAAGCATATGGCGGGACCGCAACAAGGCTCTTCACGATGCCACCGCGACGTGGTACAAGAGCTGGTTCCCGCGGGTGGCGGAAGCCAACGGGCGTCGCTACCTCGATCAAGTTGACGATGTGAAAGATCACCTGCCTGTGCGCACCGTGGACATGACTTATTTGATTTACCGTCAGCTTCTCTATCCGCTGGGCGAGTGGGCCTTGCAAGTCCAGTCAATTCGCAACCAATACGCTGCCGCGCACCAGTTATCAGCACGCTCCGGCGCTTGGGACTGGAAGGACACGTCGACTCCAGCCACGAAATAACGAGAAGGTGGTACAGGTAGGACTTTCAAATCTCTCCGCAAGGGGAAGTCGCGGCGGTACGGTGCCGATTTTGACCAGTCATCATGGAGGCTTCCGAAAAATGTACCATTCCAGATTCCCAAGAACGACAGGCCGCTTGCGGCTCCTGCTGCATCTGATTGCTGCGGTCACTTTGATCGCGGGGGCTGCGGCCGCCAGGGCGCAGACTATATCCCCCCTCTTTGCCCGGGGCTATACTGTGATTCCCCAGCCGCAGCGCGTGGAACTGCAACCTGCGGACTTCTCCTTCAGCTCAGACTGGCAAATCAGGCTTGGTAGCGGCGTGCGGCCAGATCATGTGGCTGCCGAGATCCTCCAGCAGGATCTGTCCTCCCGCTACGACATTACTCTGACCTCTCAAGCGAAGACGAAACCTGGCATGAAAGTCGTGCGACTGGTGCTGACTCCGGGCTCGGTGAAGATTGGAGAAGCCACGGACAGGGACAAGGCGGTTCTGGCCGAAGAAGCTTATCAATTGGATTTGTCCCCGGACTCCATCACCATCACCGCGAACGCCGATGCGGGACTCTTCTATGGAGCGGAGACGCTCATCCAGCTCGTGAAGCCCCGCGAAGGTAAGAACTGGCTGCCGGCCGGGCGCATTGTGGATTGGCCCGACCTCCAAAACCGATTCATCTATTGGGATGACAAGGCTCACCTCGACCGATTCGAAGTCCTCAAAAATGCCCTCCGGCAAGCGGCGTTCTACAAAGTCAACGGCGTGCTGATCAAGCTCAACGGGCATTTCCAGTATTCGAGTGCGCCGGCGGTGGTGGAGCCTTATGCGCTGACGCCGAGGCAGCTTCAGGAACTCACCGATTATGGTTTGCATCACCATGTCCAACTCATCCCTTACGTTGACGGGCCTGCACACATCGCCTGGATCCTGAAACACCCCGAATACGCGCACCTGCGCGCCTTCCCGCAGAGCAACTATGAAGCGTGCACTACGAATCCCGAGACGTACAAGCTGTATGAAGGGATGTATCAGGAACTTCTGAATGCCAATAAGGGTGTGAAGTACTTCCTGCTCTCCACCGACGAACCCTATTACGTCGGTCTGGCGAACAATGCGCAGTGTAACGAGGCGGACCGGACTCGGCAGTTGGGGAGCGTGGGCAGAGTGCTGGCAGAGTTCATCACCAAGGCAGCGGGTTATCTTCGCCACCACGGCCGGACCGTGATCTTCTGGGGTGAGTATCCACTAAAGGTCGAGGACATACCTTCCCTGCCATCCCATCTGATCAACGGTGAAGTCTATGGGCCGGCGTTCGACAAGGCGTTCAAGGAACACGGCATCCGGCAGATGATCTTCACTTTCACCCAGGGGAATGAGCCGCTCTTCCCGAATTACTACTTGCTGCCCGGGTCACAGCAGGTGAATTACCGCACCATGACGCAGGCGGATGAGGCTCACTTCCGCCCTCAGCGCGACCGCATTGCCGAAGTTTTCAACGAGATCTCCTTCTGGGGCGCTCGAAAGAACGCGGACCTGATGGGAGTGGACGTCTGCGCGTGGGGCGACGACGGCCTGCACCCGGAAACATTCTGGTTGGGCTTCGCGACGGCCGCAGGATGGATCTGGCATCCCGGCTCCCCTCAGCCGGATGAGGCCAAGAACAGCTTCTACCAGCTCTTCTACGGCAAAGGCGCCATCAACATGGACCGCCTCTACCAGTTGATGAGCACCCAGGCGCAGTTCTGGGACAGCAGTTGGGAATGGGCGCCGTCTTCGGCGCGCTCCATCCTCTTTGGCGACTCTGATGCGATTCGGCCCATCGCCCCGCACGACCAGACGATCGCCCTGCCACCTGTGCCGAGGGGCGAATTCCTCAGGCAGGAATACGACTGGGAACACGTTAACGCCAACCGTCTGGAACTCGTGCAGAGTTCGCTGGCGGAAAATGACGAACTCATGGGTCTGCTGAACGAGAACCTGCGGAGCGTGCAGGCGCACGCTTACAATCTGGAAGTTTTCGCTTCCGTCGCCCGGCTCTATCGTCAGAATCTGGAGATGCTCCAGGCTCTGGGAGAGATCGACGCCGCTCTGCAATCCGCACAGAATGCTGCCGCCCGCCTGGACTACTCAGCGGCGCTTTCAGCACTGGACCAAGCAGCAGCCCTGGCCGTCGCGATGCGCGGCCAGCGCAATCGTGCATTGCAGGATGCTACGGCCACTTGGTACAAAAGTTGGTTCCCACGGGTGCCGGAAGCCAACGGGCGCAAGTATCTCCTGGTTCTAAACGATGTGCAGGACTACCGCGTGGACAGGGCATTGGGATTGAAATACCTGATCCTCCGTGAATTCCTGCTGCCGATGAACGAATGGTTCAGTGATCTGCAGCAGGTCAGGAACCGCTACGCGAAGGCTCACAAACTGCCCGAGAACAGCATTCCGTTCGACTGGCAGGACGCAGAAATGACGGGCGCGGGTGAATCGTACTGAAAAGGTCTTCCGGATATCGTCCTCTTAGGGGGGATGCCAATGTTTGATGAGATTTCGCATGCCCGGCGAGCATTCGTGAAGAAGATGATCGGCGGCGCAGCATGGGCAACGGGCTACGGGTTGCTCTCTCCCTTCCCCGCGCTTTCTTGCCCTCAGGAACTGCCCCTCGACGTCGGTCCGCAAGCGCGAGTTGCGGCGCACGTGAAGCTCGGTAAGGAACTCTACCATCCCGGCGAGGTTGTCCGCGGCGAAGTCACGCTGAACAGTCCGCGCACAGACCTGCCGGTGGAAGTGGTCTGGACCGACGGTTACGGCCGCGTGGCCGGACGCGTCAAAGCTCTGCCCGCACATTCGTTCAACAACGTGGCGGAGTTTGCCATTCCGCTGGAAAGCCCGCTCACCTACGTCAACAGCGTGGAAGTCCTGGTGGAGGGCGTGACGCAGATCGAGCGGGCGCGATTCTTGCTTTCCCCCAAACCGGATGCATGGGACGACTACCACGTCATCAACTACGCTTTCTATCCCCACGGATACTATGAGAAATTGCGCGAGGCTGGCGTGGATGCTGTTATCGCCTACCGCGATAAACCCTTCGACGCTTTCCTCGACAACAATTTCCGTTTCTACGTCGAAGAGACAATCTGGGAAATTCTCGCGACCTACCACAAGAACTTCAACTTGTGGAAGGAGCTTGTCCGCAGGTTTATGGAGAACCGCAATGATTGGAAACTTCTTGTTCGCGATCCGTGCTTTAACGACCCCAAGACCTTTGAGTACGCCCGCGAAGTCCTTAGCCGCCAGGTGGACAAGTACAAGAAGTTCCGGCCTCTGTTCTACGATTTAGCAGACGAGATCGGCATCGGGGACCAGATCGCTCCGCTCGATCTCTGCCACTCGAATTTCTGCATCCGGGGCTTTGCCCAGTACCTGAAGGGCATCTATGACTCAATGCACGAGGTTCGCCACGAGTGGGACGTGGATTTCTACCACTGGGACGATGAGCAGGTCGATCAGGGCGCCAAATTCAACTGGGACGATCTAATGATCCACGAGACCACTACCGACCGCGCGATGGACCGCCTGCTTATGAACCACTTGCGCCGGACATACAAGACGGTGACGAACTTCAACAAGGCGTGGGGAGTGAGTTTCCCGGCCGCGCCGGGACCATCCGAGTACGTCGTCATGGATTGGACGCCGGTCCTGGCTCCGTTGGCCGATACGCGCTCGCTGACCGCTCTCGACGAGAAGTCACTGAATGGGCTCTTCAGCTCGCCTGAGGCGGCCAACATTGCCTGGGGCCTGAAGGGAGGCTGGACCACGGACCGGAAGCCGACCAAGTTCAAGACCTGGGGAGAGGTCATTGCTTACGTCCAAAGGTTGGAGAGGACTCTGGGCGAGATCACCTCAACCGAGGGCTGGAATCTCGCCGCCTGGTGCGATTTCCGGAACTTCATGGATCTCACCATGGCCGACTTCATCCGCCGCGCCCGCGACGTGTGCCGCGCGCTCGACCCGCACGCGCGGGCGGGCACCGAGGGCGGGCAGTCACCCTGGGCCTTCGGCTGGTACAACTACGAGAACGTGTGTGATGTCGTGGACGTCATCGAACCTTACAACATCGGCAACAACGTCGAGATCATCCGCGGCCTGGGCAACCACCGCCTTATCCAGCTCAACACCTACGGCTTCCAGCACAAACCTGGATCAACGATCGCGGACCTTACCGAAGAAGACCGTCAGGTGCAGCGGCGGGCGACGAGGAAGGTTTGGTGGCAACTGTTTCACGAGAGCCGCGCGGCCATTATCTGGGATTATACCGAGCGCGATTACCGCTTCGTGAGCCCCGAGCGCGAGCTTACTCCGGCCGCTCTGACCTTTAAGGATACTTTCCGTGAGGTGCGCGCGGGGATTGGCAAGCTGGTGATCAACGCGCGGCGCAGGCACGACGGGATCGCAATCCATTACTCGCATCCCTCCGTCCAGGTCCACTGGATGATCGAGAACCTTAAGGTCGGAAAACGCTGGCCTGTGGATGAGGTGGGCGACTCCAATCTGCGCTTTAACGGCGTCCGGAACAGCATCACCAAGTTGATTGAAGACCTGAACCTCCAGTACGAATTCCTGGGTTCACGACAGCTTGTGGG
>JALHUF010000110.1 GCA_022866195.1 Terriglobia bacterium | reverse complement strand
GGCTTCTTCGTTGCGCGCGGGAATGATGGCCGTTACTCGCCCCTCAGTGCTCACCCTCATGCGCTCGGCTCGCGGTCGCCTCCGGACACACCATTAAGTCTTCGCACATCTCAGTTAAGATTTCCGCCCGCGCCGCGAACTACTATTATAATGGACGCTCACAGCATGAGCAAAAGGCAGCTCATCAAACTGCTTGTCTTCGTCGCGATTGTGGCAGGTGCGGTCTTCTTAGCTCTGCGATCAAGGCAACTACATCCCCTCCAGGTGGGCGACCGCGCGCCGGACTTCACCCTGCCGACCCTGACGCAGCAAACCATTTCCCTCCGCGACTATCGCCAGAGCGTGGTGGTCTTGAATTTCTGGGCCACTTGGTGCCCACCTTGCGTCGAAGAGGCTCCCGGCCTGAAGGAATTCGCAGAGCGCACGCGGAGCCTCGGCGTAACCGTCATCGGCGTGAGCGTGGATCAGGACCGGGCAGCGCTGGAGAAGTTCGTGGTGGAGCAACAACTCTCCTTCCCCATTGCGCGCGACCCGGACCAGGCCGTAGCCTCCCGCTACGGGACTTTCAAGTTTCCCGAGACTTACGTGATTGATGCCGACGGAAAAATTGCCAAGAAAATCATCGGCGCCATTGACTGGCGGGACCCTCAAATCATCAGCTTTGTGAGCAGCCTCGCCCGCCCGAGCGACCGGCCGGGGCGCTAGCCGCTCGTAAAACCTGTAGCGGCATTCTGTGCCTGCCGCCGTGGGTCGGCGCTCGGGGCGCCGCTACAAAAGGCCTGCCTGTGCACACTCATTTCTCGTCTTCAGCCAACGCTTCCTTCACGATGCGCCACAGGTTGACCACATCCGAGATTACTTCCTGTTCTGGAATGTTCACCTTCGACTGCCGGTTCAGCAGGCGCGCCTGATAAATCACCCCGGCCAGCGTGGCCGCCACCACCGGCATAACCTGGGCCTCCAGCGCGCTGTTGCTCGGACCTTTCTGTTTCTTCGCCATGGTCGCCTCACAGAGGAGTATCAACTCGTGCGGATTCTAGCACAACGCAGGCACGCGCGCTGCGCCGCCAAGTTTGATAGTGAAAGAACCACGGGAGCACGTCCCCAGGTGCAAGGCGCAGGCAAGCCTCCGCACTCCAAAACCCAAGTCACAGTGAAGGCGAGAATCGTCGCAAGCGGAGGGAATTGGTGACCACGAACACCGAACTGAAAGCCATGGCGGCTGCGGCAATCATGGGATTCAACCAGCCCAGCGCGGCGACGGGGATGGCGACGACGTTGTAAATGAAAGCCCAAAAGAGATTCTGCTTGATGATCCGTACCGTACGCCGACTGAGCTGTATGGCCCGGACGACGCCGCGCAGGTCATCGCCGGGCAGGGCGATGTCCGCGCTCTCCAAGGCCACGGCAGACCCGCTGCCCAGAGCTATCCCCAGGTCAGCCTGAGCCAGCGCCGGCGCATCGTTGACGCCGTCGCCGACCATCGCCACCACCTGACCGCGTTTCTGAAGTCGCGCGATGGCCTCAAGCTTTTCCTGCGGCAACACTTCTGCAATCACTTCGTCGATTCCCACCGCGCGCGCGATAGCCTCTGCCGTTGGGCGAGTGTCGCCGGTCAGCATCATCACCCTCAGTCCCAGTTCATGCAGGGCCTCGACGACGTGGGCCGCTTCCGCTTTGGCCGGGTCGGCAATGCCCAGCACGCCTACCAGTCGATTTCCTCGCGCCACCAGGACTGTTGTCTTCCCCTCCGACTCCAGCGCGGCGAGTGCCTGCTCAGCCTCGCCAAGCAGAACCCCGCTCTCTTCCATCAGGCGGCGATTGCCCAGCAGCACGGCTTCCTGAGCAAGGCGGGCGCGCACCCCGCGGCCGGGCGTGTAGGCAAAGTCGGACAAGCCTTGTGGAGGCGCAACTTGGCGCTGCGTGGCAGCGCGGACGATGGCTTCGCCGAGAGGGTGTTCGCTTGACTGCTCGACTGCCGCGGCCACGGCTAGCAGTTCGGTCGGATTCGCCCCGGCGAGGGGGACAATGTCGACGACCTCGGGCCGCCCGCGGGTCAACGTTCCTGTTTTGTCGAAGATCACCGTCTTCAGGTGCCGCACCTTCTCCAGGCTGTCACCACCCCGGATGAGTACACCTTCCTCCGCACCCTTGCCCGTGCCAACCATGATCGCGGTCGGTGTCGCCAGACCCATCGCGCACGGGCAGGCAATCACGAGCACTGCGACGGCATTGATGACGGCTGCCGCCAGGTTATGCGCAAGCCACCAGTGCAGTCCAAAAGTGACCACCGCAATGCCCATCACGATGGGAACGAAAACTCCCGCCACCTGGTCCGCCAGGCGCTGCATGGGAGCTTTGGACCCTTGCGCCGCCTCCACGATGCGGACAATCTCCGCCAGCGTTGTGTCCTCACCCACGCGGGTGGCGCGATAACGGATGCTCCCCGTGCCGTTGATGGTCCCGCCAATCACTTCGCTTCCCGGCTGCTTCTCGACCGGCAAGCTTTCACCCGTCAGCAGCGACTCGTTGACACCAGTCGTGCCTTCGAGAACCGTCCCGTCCACGGGAATTTTTTCCCCGGGACGGACCACCGCGACGTCGCCCACGCGGACTTCCGCCACCGGCAACTCCAGGATGGTGCCGTCGCGCTCCACCCGCGCCGTGGGCGGCTGCAAATCCATGAGCGCCTGAATGGCGGCAGAAGCGCGCCGCTTGGCCCGGTTCTCCAAAACCTTGCCGACCAGGATGAGCATGACGATGACCGCGGCCGAATCGAAATAGACTTGGTCCGATTTGCCAGCCAGCACCGCCGCGACGCTCCAGGCAAACGCTGCCGTCGTGCCCAGCGAAACCAGAGTGTCCATGTTGGCGGAGAAGTGGCGAGCCTGACGCAAGGCGCCCCAGTGGAACCGACGGCCTGCGTAAGCCCACACCGGCAGTGTCAGCACCAGCAGCATCTGGTTGACGTAAGGGAGTGGAACCATCAGCATGCTGATCAGGGCGACCGGAATCCCCAGGACCAGCGCCAGCCGCAGGTCCCGACGCAGGAGGTGATCCTCCGCTTGCCTCTTCAGTTCCCGAGCTTCGGCGTCGGCGCCGCCCGCACGCTTCGGTACACTTAGCGCCGCACCGTATCCCGCTTCCTCTACGGCACTGACCAGCGCTTCGACCTTGGCCTCTGCGGGGTCTAGTTCCACGAGCGCTTTCTCTGTAGCTAGATTTACCGAAGCCATCCGCACGCCCGGAACCTGCCTCAGGGCTCCTTCAATCCTTGCCACGCACGAGGCACAGTGCATGCCGGTGATCTTTAGACTGATCTGCTGGGGCACTGCATCCGCGGCGGGCGGCATCACGTGCGCGCCGCTCCGGACCGCAATCCTCGCTTTGTATCCTTCGCCTTCCACCGCGCGCAGCAAATCGTCGGGCCGGGTACGCGAAGGCTCGAAGCGAACGTGGGCCTGCTCGGTCGCGAAGTTCACCGCGGCGCTGGTCACGCCAGGGACACCCTTCAGCGCCTTCTCAATACGCGCTGCGCAGGAAGAACAGGTCATCCCCTCGAGATCCAAAACCACCGTTTCCTGGCGATTGCTGCTTCCCATTGCTCCTGCTGTGATCATCAGACACTTCAAACGCCGAGCGGCAAAAGCCTCTCGTCTATTGGATTCGTCACCCCAGCCTGGCGTTACGCGCCCGCGGCTTCGAGCCAACACATCATGCTATCATTGGCGGCTGCGAAGGGGTTCAGACAAATGACTTTCCTAAACACGCGATATCGTTTGGCAGGGCCACTAAAATCCAGAGAGCTTGAAGGCCTGGCGCGGCTTTCGACAGTGTACGGCATCCGCCGGCTCTCCCTGGAGGGGCAGGTGTTGCGGGTCGAGTACGACGCCTCACGCCTTCACGAAGCAGAAGTCCTGGCGGCGGTGCGTGGCGCGGGCCTCAAGGTCTCGCCCGAGAAACCCATTCCTGCCGGCGCGTTCGACTACACGGGCGCGTTCAAAGACTTTGCCTGGCCAACTCACGGACTCAGCCCTGCAAGCCAGCATCAAAAGTAGGCGGGAATACACGCTTCTGGTAGCTGCCAACACCCGCCGCCCCAGCGCCCTTGCGGCACCTCTTGCTCCGGCGGTCAAAGGCCATCACGAAAGGATGTGGGTCTCTACTTTGCGACCTTCGCGGCCGCCGCCACATCGGAGACAGCAAGGATCACGATCGCCGCGCCGGCGCCTTTCAAGATGCTCCCGTAGGCATACTTGATATCGATATTGTGGTCTGCAAGTTTGCGGGTTAGCTTCCCGAGGGCTCCGGGACGGTCCGAGACTCGTGCGGCAATCACTTCTTCCTCGTCGTACTTGATCCCCAGGCTGCCGCAAATCTTCTTCGCAGCATCAATCCCGTTGACCACCAAGCGGACAGGAGCCACGCCGGCCTGCTCCGGCACAGAGAAGGCAACGATATTCACCGCCACCTTGGCGAGTTCAGAACACAACTCGGCCAGCGCTCCGCGCTTGTTCTCAACCATAACGGAAAGCTGCTTCACCACCGCCACGTTTAATCTCCCTCCGGCGTCAAGAGCTGCGTTCCCTCCCGACGTACCTCGCGCCAATGTCAAGGCGACTCTACACAGTTTCACCGCCCGGCGCAACGGGGACCACTCCGGAGACCTGCGACCGTCCACAGGACACGGAGGTCCCTGGCACCGCAGGAAAACGATAGCCACTTGTGATACTTTTCAGTCCTGCTTAGGCATGGGAGTCCGCATCCTGACACGGCGGCGAGGTGCACATGCGCGAACCATCGCAAACAAGAGGTTTTTCTCCGACACGCCGAAAACTTCTGCGGCTGCCTCTGGCGGTAGCCGGCGCCGCTGCCGGGCTGACCTTCCTGGGGGCGAAGTGGGCGGGCGCCAAAACCCCTCGCCTCAAGATCACTGACGTCGAGACGTGGGTTCTCAACTGCGACTCGCTGTTCGTCGTCGTCCGCACCGACCAGGGAGTCACCGGCTACGGCGAATCAAGCCCCATGAACGTGCGCGCGATCGCAAGCTTCGTGACCGAGGCGCTCAAGCCCCACGCCGTAGGTCAGGACGCGCTCGAACGCGAGCGACTCTGGGAAGACATGTTTTTCTCCACGTACAAGCTGGGTGTAATGGGCGCGCAGCCGGAAGCCATCGCGGGCATCGACATTGCGCTTTGGGACATCTTCGGCAAAGTGACCGGCCAGAGCCTCTGGCAGCTTTTCGGGGGGCGGCGACGCGACCGCGTACGCGTTTACGCCAGCATCGGGGGCGGTGCGGAGGCAACGCCAG
>JALHUF010000109.1 GCA_022866195.1 Terriglobia bacterium | reverse complement strand
CGCTGGACGAAGAGTTGATCTGCTGCCTGGCCGCGGAGAAACAATTCCTAGTCACGGCGGAGGAGGGCACCGAAGCCGGAGGTTTTGGCTCGAGCGTCGGCGCTCTACTGCACGACCGCAAGATTCCCGCCAGCATCCTGCGCATCGCCGTGCCCGACCGGATCATCCCGCATGGCGCGCCCAGCCTGCTGCACGCCAAATACGGCCTGGACGCCGACGGCATCGTGGAGAAGATCAAGAGCTTCGCCTACGAATTCCCCGCCCGGCCGGAATTGAAATACCGGTCCTTGCTGCGGCCCTAGAGCGAAACCGGAACAGACTGGCGCTGCCCCTACGGCGGGTCGGTTAAGGGTGAGAAAAGGGCACCCGTGGCGTCGGGTGCCCTTCTTCATTGGCGGCGCGGATTAGGCGCACTCAGCAAGCCGAGGAAGCCCTGTTACCAGGCTGGCGGGCAATTACAGCGTCCAGCCCTGCCGGTACGCCGGATTCACATACTGTTCGGCCGGTGGCACGTTTGTGACCTTCATGCCAGGTCCGTCCCAATAGAGCTTCTTTCCCGTGCGCAGGGCCACGTTGCCGAGCAGGATAGTTTCAGTGACCGGCGCTTCAAACTCGAAGTTGGCTCCGCCCGGTTTCCCTCCTTTGCAGGCTTCAATCCACTCCCGCTCGTGCCCAATCGACCGGGGGAGAGTCTTGGGCGGAGGCTGGAACGTTTTCATCTTGGATTCCGGAAGCAGACGCGGCTCTTCCCCACTGAATCCGCACATGATCGTGCCGCGGTCGCCGACAAACAGCAGGCCCTCGTTATCCTCGCCTGTCAAATCGCGGCCCTCTTGCAATCCTTCCGGCCGGGGTGGCGTAAGCCCCCCGTCGTACCAATGAATCCTTACCGCCGGCATGTCGCCGCGCGCCGGGAAATCAAAGCGAAGCAGCGAAGCTAGAGGGAAGGTCTCCGGGAGGACGCGCGTCGAACTGGCTTCCACGCTTGCCGGCGGCCCCAGCTTCAGAACGCGGAAAATCGTGTCGAAGCTGTAGCAGCCCATGTCGCCGATCGCTCCCGTGCCAAAATCGAACCAGCCCCGCCAGACGAAGGGCAGATAAACATGGTTGTAGGGCCGCGCCGGCGCCGGCCCCAGCCACAAGTCCCAATCGAGTCCTTCCGGGACAGGTTCTTCATCCTTGGGACGCTCGATGCCCTGCGGCCAGAAGGGACGGCTGGACCAGTTGTGGACTTCGCGCACCGGACCGATGACCCCCGCCCAGATCCATTCGCACAACAAGCGCGTGGCCTCGGAGGCCTGGTTCCCCACCGCCAGTTGCGTGGCCACCTTGGTCTCGCGCGCCACCTCGCCCATCTTGCGGGCTTCGTAGACCGCGCGCGTCATCGGTTTCTGGCAGTACACGTGTTTGCCTTTCCTCCTCGCCGCGATGGAGACGGGGGCGTGCCAGTGGTCGCTGGTGCCGACGATGACTGCATCCAGGTCCTTTTCCTTCTCCAGCAGCTCACGGAAATCGTTGTAGGCCGCGCAGCCACGGTACTGGCCCGAAGGACTACGTCCGGCATAATAAGCTTCCACCAGCCGGCGGGCCGGCTCGCGGCCACAGGTGCAACCTTTCCAATCGCCACCCCAATCAGGCTGGCCGAGCAGCTCCCGCTCCTTGTCGCGCAGCTCGTTGGTCCCCCACTCAGAGTAGTCGCTGCTCTCTTTGTTGACGTCGCAGACGGAAACAATCTGCAAGTCGGGCTGTTTCAGGAAGTCCATCATCACGCGGGTGCCCTGCGCGCCGACGCCGATACACGCCGCATTGAGTTTTTCGCTGGGCGGGGTGTAGCCCGGCCCCCCCAGGACGTGCCGGGGCACAATCGTGAACGCTGCGGCTGAAACGGCTCCGCCCACAAAAGTGCGCCGGGAAATCTGCGCGCCTGGTCTTTCCGTCCTACTCTTGCCGTCTCTCATCTCATTTCCTTTCTGTGCAAAGGCCCATGCAGCCCTGGCAGGCCGAGGGCGACCCGACCTTGTCAATGATTCATGAGGTCGCGGCTCCCCAAATGGGTGCGGGGGCGCAGGCCGCAGGGGTAGTAAGTTCAGTCCTGGAAGCTGGCCAAAGCCTCTGCTTCGTTGGCGCAGATGTCGAACGCCTGCAAAAGCCGGTGCGTGGAAAGGACGTTGTGAATCAACCGGGGAAGACTAACCAGCCTGAGCTGTCCGCCTTGCTTGGCAGTCAAGATGGCGGATTCAACCAGCCCGCCAATTCCGGTGCTGTCGACGCGGGAGACATCTCCCATGTTCAGCAGAATCTTCTTCTGGTTGGCCGCCAGCAGTTCCTTGATGGTCTTGCGCAGGCTGTCGCACTCTTCCCCGGCCACAATCCTCCCAGTTAAATCCAACACTGTGACCCCTTGTTTCTCCCGAGGATTGATGGTGAGCTGCATGCGACTCACCTCCTTCGCGCGCCATCTTAGGCCACACCCCAAGGCATGTCAACGCCGAGAAGGAGAGACTGTAGCGCAGACCTGTTTTGGAGGTCTGCGGTTCGTCCCCCATTGACAACAAAAAGCCGCGGACCTAAACGACAGGTCCGCGCTACCTGCTCGAACAAATCCCCGCACGTAGCGCAGAGTCTGTGCACTCCAAACTCTGCGGTTCTTGGTTTGGCAACCGCCGAAAAGCCGCAGAGTTTCTGAGAAACGAAACTGTGCGCTACCCGCTATTTCCTAGGGGATGATTCCGTCCTTCCCATGGACCGCCTACCGTGATCGCACACATCGCCACCAACGCGATGAACCTGTCCCGACCTGTCGGGATGCGCCACCCGCGCGTCGCTGCAAGAAGAGCTTGACGTTCGCTTTCTATTCGCCTAAGCTCCAGCCATGGTGTACGTTGACGAACATCCAGAATACTGGAATGAGTACAACAACCTTCAGCACGTGAAGCATGCCCTGCTCAAACGGTACCTGGGTGGTTGGTTCCCGATATTAAGCACCTGGCACGGTCGCGTGGTGTACGTTGACTGCCACGCGGGGAGGGGAGAGCATGCCCGTGGGCAGAGGGGCTCACCGCTGATTGCTCTCGAAGTCCTGCTGGGCCATCGTCTTCTGCAAAGAATCATCGCGCACACAGAGGTTGTTCTTACTTTCATTGAGCGCGACTGTGCGAACGCCGCGCAACTCGAGGGCCACTTAGCAGAATACGCCTTGCCATCGAACGTTAAAGCTGAGGTCGTTTGCCAAGACTTTGAGCAGGTGATAACTGGACTTGTGGACGACCTAGTTGAAAGGAAGCTTCAGATGGCTCCTGCCTTTATTTTTGTTGACCCATACGGTTTCAAACTCTCCATGGGCGTTCTGGCAAGGCTCAACAGCTTCGAGCGTTGCGAGCTTTTTGTCAATTTTATGTGGCGCTATATCGACATGGCCATCCATCACGACGCGCAGGAAGAAAACATGGATGCGCTTTTTGGCTCTCCCGAATGGCGTCGCACCCGAGAGATTCAAGACCCCGCACAGCGTTGTGACTCGGCGATCCGGCTTTTTCAACAAGCATTAGGGGCCCGATACATTACGTGGGTCAAGATGCTCGGTGAAAACCAAGCTGTCAAATACGTTCTGATACATGCAACGAACCACCGACGTGGTCGCGAATTGATGAAGGAAGCGATCTGGGCCGTTTGTTGTACGGGTGACTTCGTCGCGCGAGTGGCAGACAATCCCGACCAAGAATTCCTCATCCGACCCGAACCAGATTTGGCGCCCTTAGAAGACTGGCTCTCTAGTAAGTACCGGGGTCACGAGATACGTTACAGGGAAATCGAAGACGAGCTGATTAGTACCATCTTCCTCCCAAAGCACCTCCACAGCGTCTTACGAAGGGCCCGTAAGGATGGCCGGATTACCCTCTCTGCATACGAAGGTCGTCTGGCGTTCGACAAAAACCCGATGATCTCTTATAATCCGCCACCATCACGCGATCGAAATAGAGGCCGAGAGAGATGAGGTACGGGCAAAGGGCGAGCAGATTCATCCGGCAATTTTCAGGTCCGGGTGATCACAACGGAATCGTCTGTTTCAAATTCTGGCAGCTGATCCCTGCCGCGGGTTGCCCGTATCGGTGCTCCTACTGCTTCTTGCAGACCGTTCCTCGCTTTCGGTTTCATCCGGAGGAGCTATCCGGCTTGGTATACACGAATGTGGGGGACATGCTTCAGCAGCTCCAGGAGTGGCTCATTCACCCCATTCCGAGAATGATGATCGTGGGGGAATTGCAGGACGGACTTGTTTTCGACCCTGCATTCGAGAAAGTAACGGGGAAACCGCTGACGCATTGGATTATCCCGCCCTTCGCGCGACAGGGTCGGCACCGACTCATCTTTCTCACGAAGTCGACAGAAATACAGCACGCCATTGCGCTACCTCCGACCCGTCAGGTCGTCTTCTCCTGGTCAGTGAATGCAGAGGAGGTTGGAAGGCGTTGGGAGCACGGTACTCCGCCACCTTCCGAGCGTTTCTCGGCAGCCGAGAAAATGAAGAAAGCCGGCTGGCCCATACGTTTTCGCTTGGATCCGATGGTGCCGTATCCCGATTGGAAGTGCGGATACTCCGAAGCAATCAAAAGGATCAATGCGCTGGAGCCAGAGATGATCACTCTTGGCGCATTGCGTGCCACTTCCTACCGCGGCTTAAGGAACGCAGCCAAGGCGAATGGCCGAGACGACAGCATCTTCGACTACTTGACTGAGCAAAAAGACCCCTCGGGATTTAAGTACCGGATACCGTTTGAGAAGCAGGTGGAGATGTTCCGTTTCGCAATCGAACACTTGAAGGCTGGGATCACCCCTGCTCTGTGCAAAGAGGACAAGGCGTTGTGGAAAGCCCTGGGCCTCAAGTTTCAGGGTTGCCATTGCTTGCTCGGCGCGAGAGACGGAATCGTTGGTGAACGTCGCGCTGAAATGGCGGCAACTACGACCAGAAGCGTTCCTCCCTCGAAGGCGCTCCTGCCCGTTATCGCGTGAAGCCGCTGGGCGCGAGAGACCATGACAGACAAGAACTCCGAATCCATCCCACTTCCCGACACGACGCAGTGGCACCCGAGGGAAAGCGCGTCGGGCAAACTGAAGTCGGCTTTCTTGCAGAGGTGTATTGGCCTCGAGACACAAATTGCGTTGAGGACGCAGCTTGAGAAGGGGATGAACGTTGACAATTTTGACTCAGGTCCAGGAGTAGAAGACATTATTCGAGAGGGGCTGTCTCAACTCCTACCGACTCGCTACTCTGTGAAGGCAGGTGTGATAACGGACCGAAGCGGTAAGACCGGGGGAGACTTTGATGTAGTCGTCTTTAACGAGCAGTGGTTTCAAGCCGTCAAAGCTGGCGCGACACCGCAGTCCCGCAGGGTCTTCCTGCCAATTGATGGAGTCTATGCAGTTTGTGAAGTCAAGCAGACACTCGACTTTCACTCTTTCGATCAGGCGATGGAAAAGCTGGTGACGTGCCATCGATTGCGTCGACCGAGGACAAACGCCAATCGAACCGTGGAAAACCGCGAAAGCAGTTCATGTATTCACGGCCTAAGCAATCCGCTGTACTCGGCAATTATTGCGACCGACCTCAAAGAGGGTATTGAACTCGAGAGTCTCATCGATCGATTCTTCGATATCAACAGAACCTTGAAGCGCTTGGAACTTGTCCGCGCGCTCTGCGTACTCGGTCGCGGTGCCGTCACTTGGGGTTTCAGAGATGAACACGGCGAGGGGAAACCGGCCCTCTTTATGCTGGACGATCTGTACCTTCCGATCTTTCCCGTTTACCACAGAATGCCATTGGCAGAGTCCGCCTTATATCGGCTGGCAGCCGACCTCCTAATGCACTTGTATCATTCTGTTCTGGCTCCTGAGGACGTGGCTGTCAGCTACGGACCTGACATACACTCGGTGAGCATCCCGAAATCTTCTGATATTGCATTAGAACCAGACGCCGAATGGCTGTCAAGCTTAGACAAGGTATGCAAGCCCGACCAGGAAGAGTGATTCGACCGACGATTTCTTGCCGGGTCGCGCGGCTTGGTTTATCCACTTTCCCATCCATCGATTTCGCGGGTGGCCCATACACGGCGTGTTGGGTCATGTCTGCGGGGCTTGGGGCTACCATCCCGGCCTGCCTCCCCAGCGGCATTATTACGGGTTGAGCCACCGGCATTTCATCACTGCCAGCAGAGACTGTACCGCAGACCTGTTTTGGAGGTCTGCGGTTCGTCCCCCATTGACAACAAAAAGCCGCGGACCTAAACGACAGGTCCGCGCTACCCACTGCCAGCACTTACCGCCGTGATCGCAAGGGTGCGATGTCTGCGGCAGCCGCGGACATCCTCCTGCCCTGCTCCTATTGCATCCGTGGGCGTCGAGAGTATGCTTCGTTCGTGGCTCGCGCGGCTGCTGGCAAAATCCGTCTGGATCGCCTCCTGGTGGAACGCGGCCTGACAGACTCGCGGGAGAAGGGTCAGGCCCTCATTCTGGCGGGCCAAGTCCTGGTGGACAACCAGAAGGCGGAGAAGTGTGGCCTGCGGGTGAGTCTGGACGCTTCGCTCCGCTTGCTTGGCCAGCCTGCCAAGTACGTCAGCCGCGGCGGTCTGAAGCTGGAGGCGGCGCTGGATGATTTTAGTGTCGATGTGGACGGAAAGGTTTGCCTGGACGTCGGCGCCTCCACCGGAGGCTTCACGGACTGCTTGCTCCAAAGAGGCGCCGCGCAGGTCTTGGCGGTGGACGTGGGGACCAACCAACTGGACTGGAAACTCCGTCGCGACGCACGGGTCGTGGTCCTGGAAAGAACCAACGCCCGATACTTGACGCGCGAGCAAATCGGCAAGCGGGTGGAGGCCGTAACCATGGACGTCTCCTTCATCTCCGCCACGCTGATCCTTCCGGCTGTCCCCCCGCTCTTGCTGCCCGGAGCTGACCTGCTGGTGCTGGTGAAGCCGCAATTCGAAGTGGGCCGCGCGCAGGTAGGCAAGGGCGGCGTGGTGCGCGACCCGCGTTTCCACCGGGAAGCTGTAGCCAAGGTTGAGCGCAAGCTGCTCGAACTGGGCTTCAGCCAGATAGCCTCCGCCGAAAGTTGCCTGCGGGGCCCTTCGGGCAACCGAGAATTTTTCCTGCATGCGATTTGGCCAAATCCCGTCTAGAATAGCCGGAGCCCATGAGCATCAAACGAATCGGCATCATATCCAAACCGAAGAAAACCGAAATCCGCGAAATCGTCCCTTCCCTCACCCAGTGGCTGCGGGAGCGCAACGTCGAGGTATTCCTCGATAAAGAGACCGCCTCGCTGCTGGAAAGCGGCGAAAAAAGCCTCTCGCGCAACGAAATGCCCAGCCAGGTTGATCTGCTCGTCGTGCTGGGCGGCGACGGGACGCTGCTGGCGGCGGCGCGGGCGCTGAACCGCAAGCCCGTCCCCATCCTGGCCGTGAACTTGGGCGGACTCGGCTTCCTCACGGTGATTACCAGGGAAGAGCTCTACCCGACGCTCGAGCTGGTGCTGGCCGGTAATTTCAAAACCGAGCGCCGCGTGCAAATCGAAGGCGAGTTGGTGCGCGCCGATGAAGTCATCTCCTCGTTCTTGGCATTGAATGACGTGGTGCTCAACAAGGGCGCCATCGCCCGCATCCTCGATTTCGATGTGCTGGTGAACGGCAGGTTCATTTCCACCTACAAATCTGACGGGCTCATCGTCTCTACGCCCACCGGCTCCACGGCCTATTCGCTGGCAGCGGGCGGGCCCATCGTCACGCCGGCTGTGGAGGCCTTTGTCGTCACTCCCATCTGCGCCCACACGCTCACCAACCGGCCGCTGGTCCTTCCTGATTCTGTCCAGATTGAAGTAGTAGTCAAGAGCCAGCGCGAGGTCGCCTACTTGACCGTGGACGGGCAGATGGGCATCGCGACGCACAGCGACGATACCGTCCGCCTGAAAAAGGCGTCCTCCTGCGTGGAGATTATTCAACCGCCCAATAAAGACTACTTCGAAATCCTCCGCCAGAAATTGAAGTGGGGCGAGCGGTAGGAAAGGCAGTTAACAGTCGACAGTCAACGGCGTGTACGCGCGCAGCACGCTGCATCCGCCCCAGCTGGCGCATTCATCGGGCTGGTTTCAGATTAACGAGAAACACGGGACAATCGAATCTTTCTTCGATCGCCGGGAATGAATCTTTTTGATTTTTCCTCAGTCGATCCCCTTCCCGTTTGACTTCGAGAAAGAAGAAGTACCGGTGCTCTCTGTCGAAGACCAGCAGATCAGGTCGATATTCCTTCTGCAGAAATTCCATCCCGGCCGGGCCCACAAGAGAACTCTCTACCCCTTTGTCCAAAAATGAACGGCTGTGAACCATTCGCCGAAGTGGTAGCCCCGATGGTGCTGATTCTTTGCGTTGGAAAGGTCTCGTGCATCAAAGAGGCCTGGATGCTCCCAGTACCAAGTTTGGTAGATGGGGTGCCGCTTCCACAGCGCGAAGAGTCTCATCGGGTAAGTGAGGGTGATTTAGCGCATTGAAAACCTCCCATCGAACGCCAACCTTAACTTGGTCAGCAGCGCAGCGGGCACAGCGTTCTGCGCCCTCCAAAGGTATCTCCGCGCCGCCTGCCGCCTTCTGCTTACTGCTTTCTGCCTACTGCCTTCTAGGGTACTTCTCCGGCCATCAAGTCTTCCACGCGTTCGCGGGGGCGGATGAGCTCAACCTCGTGGCCGTCAACCAGCACTTCTGCCGGCCGCGGCCGGGGATTGTAGTTTGAGGCGAGCACGTAGCCGTAGGCCCCGACGGTGAGAATCGCCAGCAGGTCGCCAGCCCGGACGTCAGGCATCTCGCGGTCCTGGGCGAGAAAGTCTCCCGTCTCACACAGGGGGCCGACCACGTCCGCCGTAAGCTTCTCCGTCGGGCGCTGCTCGACGGGGACGATTTCGTGGTAGGAGCCATAAAGCGTGGGCCGCATCAGGTCGTTCATTCCCGCGTCCACGACAATGAAATTCTTCTGCTGACTTTGCTTCACGTAGAGGACGCGGGTCAGGAGCACGCCCGCGTCGCCCACCAGCGTCCGGCCGGGCTCGATGATGAGGCGATAGGTTGTGCCGCGCAGTCGCGCCGCCAGGCCGTACATCAGCCGCTCCATGGCCAGGGGCTGCTCGTCCGCATAGCGAATCCCATAGCCGCCGCCCAGGTCCAGGAATTCCACGTCAGTGCCCATCGTCCGCAACGCTTCCGCGACGCTGAGGATTTCGTCCATGGCCTTCAAGAACGGCTCAACCTCGAGAATCTGCGACCCGATGTGACACGCCACCCCGCGCACGCTCATGTGTTTTGATTGCGCGGCACGGCGATAGAGCTCCAGCGCCTCGTCGGTGGGGACGCCAAACTTGTGGATGATCTGGCCGGTCGAGACGTAAGGATGCGTCGCGGCGACGACGTCCGGATTGACGCGGACCGAAACGGGGGCGGGCTTTCCCCGCGCCCGGGCGCGCGCTTCAAGGAGTTCCAGTTCGCCCGCCGATTCCACATTGAACATCAGGATGCCCGCGGCGAGGCCGGCGTCCATTTCCGCCACGGTCTTGCCCACGCCGGAAAACACCACGCGCTCCGGGTCCGCTCCCGCCCGCAGCACTCGCGCCAGTTCGCCGCCCGAAACGATGTCGAAACCCGCGCCGGCTTCCCGCAGGAGGCTCAGGATTCTCAGATTGGAATTCGCCTTGACGGAGTAACAGATCAGGCCGGGGATCTCGGTGAGTCCGCTCGCCAGCCGTCGGTAGTTCGCCAAAATCGCGCCCCGGCTGTAAACATAGGTCGGCGTCCCGAAGCGCTCCGCCACGGAGGTGAGTGGACCATCCTCACCACAGAGCTGATCGGGGTGGTAGTGAAAGGCTGTCATAATCCGTGGTCAGTTGCCAGTGGCCAACCGCCGAGGTGGCGCAATCGCGTGTCACTCCGCACCCGACACCTGAAACCTGGCTCTCAGCGCACGCGCATAAGCAGCAGCGTCTGGTCATCACGTCGGGGCCGACCCTGCTCGAAGCGGGAGATTTCGGCGAAGAGAATCTCCAGAATCTCTTCCACGGGGCGCGCAGCATGTTCCCGCAGGATCTTTTCCAGGCGCCGCGGCCCAAACTCCTCGTGCTGCGGGTCAGCAGCCTCCGACACACCGTCGGAAAAGAAGGCGAGCAAATCCCCCGTGTCCAGAGTCACGGCGGTTTCCTGGTAGTCGGTGTGTTCGAGCAGGCCCAGCGGCACCCCTTCCACGCGGATAGGCCGGGCGTGCCCGGCGCGCACGAGGATCGGCAAGGGCATCCCGGCGTTGGCCAAGCGCAGGGCCTTCGTCTTGGGCTCCCAGATCGCGTAGGTCATGGTAATGAAGTGGCCCTCGATCTTGCGATCCAGAAGCATAAGGTTCACTTTCCGCAGCAGGTCGGGCGCGGCGAGCCGCTGCGGGGCCAAGCTGCGCAGAATGCCGCTGGCCATGGCCCCATACAACGCCGCCGGCGCCCCCTTGCCGCTGACGTCGCCAATGGCTATCACGTGCCGGTCTTTTCCGTAAGCGATGAAATCGTAGAGGTCGCCCCCCAACTCCCGCGCGGGCAGGAATCGCAAGCCCAGCTCCAGTCCGGGAATCGCCGGGACGATGCCTGGCATCAGGTACATCTGGATTTCCTGCGCGCGGGTGAGGTCGCGCTCGAGTCGGGCCTCACTCTTCACCACCCGTTCATAGAGCTGCGCATTCTCGATGGCAATGGCAATCTGTGGCGCCAACGTCGAGAGGAGGCGGGCGTGTTCCTCGGTGAAGCAACCCGGCTGCGGGCTTTCCAGGTCT
>JALHUF010000108.1 GCA_022866195.1 Terriglobia bacterium | reverse complement strand
CTGGGCCAGCCGGCCACCACGCTTTCGGGCGGCGAGGCGCAGCGCATCAAGCTAGCCAAGGAACTGAGCCGCCGGCAGACCGGCCGCACGCTCTACATCCTGGACGAGCCCACCACCGGCCTGCACTTCGACGATGTGAAGCAACTCCTGGCCGTCCTCCATCGCTTGACAGACCTCGGCAACACCGTCATCATCATCGAGCACCACCTGGACGTCGCGAAACAAGCGGATTGGATTATCGATCTGGGGCCCGAAGGCGGCGAGGCCGGGGGGCGGATCGTGGCCCAGGGCCGACCGGAAGAGGTGGCGCGCTCCCGGAAATCGTTCACCGGGCAGGCGCTGGCAGTGGTGCTCAATAACGGCGGCTGCGGGTGAATCGCTGAATGCGGAATGACGATTGGTGAATTCGTTATTCCTGGGCCGGCAACTGTTCGTGTGAAGCATGACGGAAAGGCGGTGCGGCGCACTACGCAGGCGGTGCAGTGTCGCTCCCGGTAATGCGGCATCCTGCAAACGCCTAAAAAGGCGTCATGCGTGCGTGATGATTGTCAGTGCTCGCGATGAAGAGCAAATCCCTGGCACGATCCTTTCAATTCCCAGTTGCCCTCGAAGCGGTCGAGCGACGGATATATCTCATCCGCGGCAGCAAGGTCATGCTCGACCGGGATTTGGCGGAACTCTACAACGTGAGGCCCATCGCCTTGCGGCAACAGGTCAAGAGGAACAGGACCCGTTTCCCCGACGATTTCATGTTCCGGCTTTCACACGAGGAGGCAGAAGCCTTGGTATCACAAAATGTGATACCTTCCCGACGCAGTCTCGGCGGGCATCTCCCCTACGCCTTTACCGAACAGGGCGTGGCAATGCTCTCGAGTGTCCTCAGGAGCGAACGGGCTGCGCAGGTCAACATCGCCATCATGCGAGCGTTTGTGAGGCTCCGGGGGATTGTCGCGGCACACAGGGGGCTGGCTCAAAAGCTGGACGCCCTGGAGAAGAAATACCTGGAGCATGACGTTCAAATCAAAGCAGTCTTCGACGCGATCCGCCGGTTAATCGAAGCGCCGGTAACCTCACCGCGACATCGCATCGGATTCGTTAAGGAAGCCGCGGGCGCTGGGGAAGCAAAATTAAAGTAACTCCAGACCCGGGCGGCGATTAGGGGATTCTCCAGAAATCGGGGGGCTACGAAGACTTGCGAAGCAGGTCAACAAAGAGTATCAAGAGCGTTTACTCCTTCGCGCCAATGAAGCTCGACCGCGTGCAAACCTACCCTTTGCGCTCGCGGCCGAGCAAGGTCTCGGTCAAGGATTTCGCCAAAGTGACGCGTCCCGACGTGTCGGTGGCCGCGTGGGTCGAGAGTTTGCCGCGCATTCTCGCCGGCAACGACTTCCGCGGCGTGGTGGCGGCGCTCGAGCGGGCGCGGCGGAAACACAAGCCGATCATCTGGGGGCTGGGGGGGCACGTCATCAAGTGCGGATTAAGCCCGGTTCTGATTGACCTGATGCGCCGCGGCTACGTCACGGCGGTGGCCATGAATGGCGCCGCGCTGATTCACGATTTCGAGATTGCCCAGGTTGGCGCAACTTCCGAGGATGTGCCCGCCGTGCTCGGTCGCGGCCGCTTTGGCATGGCCGAAGAAACTGGCCGCTTCATTAACGAAGCCATCGCCGAGGGCGACAGGGACGAACTTGGCATAGGCGAAGCCGTAGGCCGATTTCTCGTGAGTTATCGCGGGGCACGCTTTCGGCGCTGGAGCTTGCTGGGCACCGCCTACCGCCGCCGCGTTCCAGTCACCGTGCACGTGGCTATTGGCACGGACATCATTCACAACCACCCGGCAATTGACCCGCGCGCCCTAGGCAGCGCAACACATCGCGACTTCCGTCTGCTGGCGGCGCTGGTCCGCACGATGGACGGTGGCGGCGTTTACCTGAATGTCGGCTCCGCCGTGGTCTTGCCGGAGGTCTTCCTCAAGTGCTTCAGCCTGGCCGCGAACCTGGGCCACGCACCGCGCGGCATCACCACCGTGAACCTGGATTTCATTCAGCACTATCGGCCTTTGCAGAATGTGGTGCGGCGTCCGACCGCGATGGCGGGAAAAGCCGGGGGCAAGGCCAGCCACGGCTACGCACTGACGGGACATCACGAATTGATGATTCCCCTGCTGGCCGCGGCGCTGGCGGAAAGGGGGCCCGCCCGCTAGTGCCCGGCGAAGTCCCCGAAGGCGATTCCTCCCGTCGAACCCCATCGCCAGCTTTGGCTGCTGCCGCCCCCAAGGCGTGGGGCGGGCGCGACCTTCTCCTTTTCATTGGCGCGGTGGCGCTGGCGCTGGTAGTCGCCAACGTGGCGGTTCTGGCCGGCTACACGGCGCTGCAATCCGTGGCCGGCTGGCCGACACGCCCGGCGGCGCTGCGCGACAACGCGTTTCTCCTTCTGGCTCTTCAGCTGGCGTTTCACGGCCTGGTTCTGGGCTGCATTTATCTCCTCGTTGTCGTAAATTACCGCCAGCCCTTCTGGGCTGCCCTTCGATGGGGCAAGCCCACCGCGCATGGCGTTTTGCGGTTCCTCCTGGGAGGGGTCCTGCTCAGTCTCCTCGTGCAACTGGCTCCGCCCGTTCTCCCCGACCGGGAAGACTTCCCGCTGCTACGCCTATTCAGCTCCCCTGAGGCTGCATACGCACTGACGGCCTTTGCGATCCTCATCGCCCCCTTCATGGAGGAGCTCATCTTCCGCGGCGTCTTATTCCGCGTCTTCGAAAACCTGGTGGGGGTGCGGTTCGCCGTAGCGGGCACCGCCATACTGTTTGCGGGCTTGCACGTGCCGGAATACTGGGGAGCCTGGAATCACGTGTTGCTTATCCTGCTGGTGGGCGTGGCGTTTTCCCTGGCGCGCGGCCTGACGGGGTCGCTCGCGCCCAGCGTCGTCCTGCACGTTGCCTACAATGCAGGCTTGATGGTCGCCTTCTTCTTCGAAACCAACCAGTTTCGGGCCCTCGGGGGCTGCTTCGCCTCTTGAGCGCTCAGCCCGCTGCTTCCGGTCGGCGAGGGGTCAAGGGCTTGACATAGATGTGCGTCGCCTGATATGCTTTTATGCGTGCGCACCACGATTGATTTGGACGAACAACTCTTTCGCGAACTTAAGGAAGAGGCGGCGCGCCGCGGAACCACCCTGCGGCAACTGCTCCACGAATACCTCCGCAAGGCGAAGGCCGCACCGGGGCGGCGGACCAGATATTGCTTCCGCTGGAAAACCCATCGCGGGCAGGTCCAGCCCGGCGTGCGACTCAATGACCGCGAGTCTCTGTTTGACTTAATGGATGGACGCTGATGCGGGCGGTGGACACCAACATTCTGGTTTACGCTGACCGCGAAGAAGCCCCGCATCACCTCATCGCCCTGCGGCTACTGCGGTCCCTCGCCACCGGGTCGGAACCGTGGGTGCTCCCCTGGCCTTGCATCTACGAGTTTCTCCGCGTGGTCACACACCCGCGCGTCTTCTTCCCGCCCACGCCCATTCAGGAGGCGTGGGCAGGGATAGAGATGCTCCTCGAATCCCCCTCGGTTGTCCTCATCTCCGAGGGCAAGCGTCATCGGCAGGTCGTAAATGAGCTCCTCCGCACTTCTTCCCTCTCCGGCAACTTGCTGCACGATGCGCATATCGCTGCCCTGTTACTCGAGCACGGGGTGGCCGAAATCCTTACCGCGGATGACGATTTTCGCCGCTTCCCCGGCCTGAAAGTCACCAATCCCTTCCCCGGCTAGGGATAAAGGCCGCCCGTCTCGTTCCCCGGCCGTGTTAGAATGCGCCGCCTATGTCCACTGGTAGGAGCTTTGTCCCATTTGTTTCCCCTGCGGCTGCGGCGTCGGCGGAAAAGGCCGCCGGCGCACGCTACGTGGCCCTGGACGCCTACCGCGGTTTCATCATGGTTATGCTCGCCTCTGGCGCCTTCGGCTTCGGAGCGTTGCAGAATCACCCTACCTACGGAAGAATCGCCGCCTGGTTTGACCACGTGGAATGGACCGGCGCGGTGTTCTGGGATTTGATTCAACCCGCCTTCATGTTCATGGTGGGCGTGGCGATGCCGTTCGCCCTGGCCCGGCGCGCGGCGCGAGGCGCGACCGCGCGGCAGGACCTCGGGCACGTCGCCAGCCGGGCCCTGAAGCTGATTCTGCTCAGCCAATTCCTCATCATCGTTGCCGATCAGAAGGTCCGTTTTCAGCTCATCAACGTGCTCTCCCAGATCGCTTTCACCTATTTCTTCACCTACCTCATCATCCAGATGAGATTCCGCTGGCAGGCCTTGACCGCCGCTCTGCTGCTGGTGTTTCACTCGGCGCTCTTCTTCATCTTTCCCGGGCCGGAGGGAGCCTTTGCGCGCACGGGAAACATCGGCGCGGTCATCGATAAAGCTCTCCTGAGATACAACTACGAGGACTACTACGTGACCATCAATTTCATCTCCAGCACCGTCACCACGCTCTTCGGCGCCTGGGCCGGCAGCTTGCTCATGGGCGCAAGACCGCGGGCGGAGAAGCTCAGGATTCTGGCGATAGCCATGGTGGCGGCTCTCCTGAGCGGGCTGGCATTATCGCTGGTCATCCCCAACGTCAAGAGATTGTGGACGGCCTCCTGGACGCTTTACAGCACCGGCTGGGTATTGCTGATGATGCTTGTCTTCGTCCTGCTGGTGGACGTCTGGGGATGGCGCCAGCCGGTCTTCCCGCTGGTGGTGGTGGGGATGAATTCCATCTTCATTTACTCGCTCGGCTTTCTGCTCCGGGGGCCGGTGAACCACTGGCTCCAGCCCTTTACCGGGGGCTTCAAGTTCATCGGCGCCCTCGCCCCGGTAGCCCAGTCCTGCGCCGTGCTGGCAGTGTTCTGGTATCTCTGCTACTGGCTCTACAGGCACAAAATCTTCATCAAGGTTTAAGCCCGGAAGCCCACAGCTCAAGAGCCGGCACAACTCAACGCCTTCCCCGGCCTATCCATTCTCGCCCGCGCACAACGCCGAGGCCCGCGACCGCTAGCCCTGCCCGCCTACAACCTGTCATGCTGAGCGCAGCCCGTCAGCTGACGGGAGGAGCGAAGCATCTCTCTTTAGCTCCTGTGGCTTCAGAAGCAGATCCTTCGCTGACGCTCAGGATGACAGGACGGTGGTGTGGGCCCGCAAGCTTTCTGTGTGACGCGATATTCGTCCGGCGTTCACGCTTCGCGGCGGCGTTTGATATCGATTTGCAGGCGCTTGATTTTCTGGTTGAGGGTGGAAAGGGGGATCTTGAAGCGTTCGGCGGCTTCGGTCTGGCTCCATTTGGTGCGCGAGAGCATATCGAGGATGACGCGCCGCTCATACGATTCCATAATCTCAAACAGCGAGCGGCCCGCCAAGTCTTCCACCGGCAGGGCGCGCGCGCCGTGGGCGCCATCGGGAAAAACCTGCTCGGGCAGGAGTTCGGGAGTGAGATTAGGTCCGGAGGAGAGGACGACGGCGCGTTCCACGGCATTTTCCAGCTCCCGCACGTTGCCCGGCCAATCGTAGTCCATCATCATCTTCATGGCCTCGGGAGAGAAGCGCAGCCCCTCCCGGCTGTTCTCCTGCATGAACTTCTTCAGGAAATGCTCCACCAGGGACGGGATGTCTTCCTTGCGCTCGCGCAGGGGAGGCAAAGGAATGGTGATGACGTTCAACCGATAGTAAAGGTCTTCGCGGAACTTGTTCTCCTGCACCAGCCGCCGAAGGTCCGCGTTCGTAGCCGCGAGGATGCGCACATCGACCTTGATGGTTTCCGTCCCGCCCAAACGCATGAATTCGCGCTCCGCGATGACCCGCAGGAGTTTGGCCTGAGTCTCAACCCCGATCG
>JALHUF010000107.1 GCA_022866195.1 Terriglobia bacterium | reverse complement strand
CAGCCGCGTGGTGCAATTCGAGATGGGACTGCTCTCCGCCGACGAGTGGAAGGGTCAGTGGATCGGCGGTGCGAACCAGCTCCGCACCGAGTTCCAGCTTGCCGAGGCGGTGGCCCGGGCGCGAGTTTACATTTGCGGCCTGGGCTATTACGAGTTGCGGATTAACGGTTCGAAGGTGGGCAGCAACGTGCTCGATCCGGGGTGGACGACTTACGACAAGCGAGTTTTGTACACCACTTACGACGTGACTCCTCTCCTTCAACGCGGCGCGAATGCCGTGGGGGTCATGCTGGGAGAAGGTTGGTACAAAGCGCGGGCGCTGCTGCTCCAGATGAACATCGAGCTGGTGAACGGAAAGCGTCTCAGCGTAACCAGCAGCCCAGCGTGGAAGGGGAAAGACGGCCCCATCACGAGCGATAGCGTGTGGGATGGAGAAATCTACGACGCCTCCCGCGAAACACCGGGATGGGACAGGCCAGGGTTCAACGATTCGAACTGGGCCGCCGCGCAGTTAGTCAAGAGCCCCGTGGGCGTGCTCTCGGCCCAGATGATGCCGCCCATTCGCGTCGTGGACACGATTACGCCGGTGGGGCTGACCAATCCGCAGCCCGGCGTTTACGTCTATGACCTGGGCCAGAACTTCTCCGGCTGGGCGCAGTTGCGGGTGAAGGGACCGCGCGGGGCTGCAGTCAAGCTGCGCTTCAGCGAGTTGCTCTACGACGACGGAATGATCAATCGCGAAAACATCCGGGGCGCCAAGGCCAGAGACACTTACATATTGCGAGGCGAGGGCGGCCTGGAGGTTTACGAGCCCCGCTTCACCTATCACGGGTTCCGTTATGTAGAAGTGACAGGCTTCCCGGGTACGCCAAGCCTTGACTCGCTACGGGGGCGCGTCGTGCGCAGCGATGTGGAGTCGGTCGGCAGCTTCGCCGCCTCGAAGCCGCTTCTCAACCAAATCCAGCGGCGCATCCGCTGGGGCCAGTCCACCAACCTCCACAGCATCCCCACGGATTGCGACCAGCGCGATGAGCGTATGGGTTGGCTGGGCGACGCGCACGTGACGGCAGAAGAAGCCATGTTGAATTTCGATATGGCGGCGTTCTACACCAACTTCGTCCGCGACATCCGGGACGTGCAAGGGGCCGATGGCAGCCTGACCGACACCGTCCCGCACAAGGGCGGTAGCCGCCCGGCTGACCCGGCCTGGGGAACTGCCTATCCTCTGCTTTGCTGGTACATGTACGAGCAGTACGGAGACCGGCGGATTTTGGAAGAACACTACGAGGGCTTGAAGAAGTATGTCGAATTCCTTCGTACCAAAGCCCCCGATAATGTCCTGCGCTACAGCTACTACGGTGATTGGGTGGCCATAGAGCCCACGCCCGGCGAACTTGTTTCGGATGCGTATTACTACTACGACGTTCAGCTTCTTGCGAAGATGGCGGGGATTTTGGGCAAATCGGCCGACGCGCAGACCTATGCGCAACTGGCGACCCAGATCAAGGACGCCTTCAACCGCGAATTCTACGACGCCAAACGCGGCGTCTACGCGACCGGGACACAGACTGCCAACACCTTGCCCCTCTTCCTCGGTCTGGTTCCCCCGGAGGCCAAGGAAGCAGTGGGGGGAAAGCTTTTCAACGACATTGTTTACCAGCACGACTCACACGTCACCACGGGCTTCATCGGCGTGAAGTACCTGCTCCCGCTGCTGAGCCGGTCCGGCCTCTCCGACCTGGCTTATGACCTGGCCACACAAACCACCTTCCCCAGTTGGGGATATATGATCGCCAACGGGGCAACAACGTTGTGGGAGCTCTGGCACAAAAGGACCGGCCCTTCGATGAACTCCCACAATCATCCCATGATGGGTAGCGTCGGCGCGTGGTTCTACCAGGCGCTGGCGGGCATCAACGTTGAGCCGGATGGGGTGGGTTACCGCCGCATTCGCATTGAGCCGCAAATTGTGCGAGACCTGACCTGGGTGAGCGCGACCGTTGAAACCGTGCGCGGCACCGTTTCCTCTTCCTGGACCCATTCCCCCGGCATGATCACCTTGGAGGTGGTGATTCCTGTAAACAGCGACGCCAAGATTGTGATTCCCAAGGAAGAACAGATGAGCGAGGTGGCGGTTTACGAGGGTGACCGAACAGTCTGGGAAAAGGGCAAGTACGTGCCGGGGACGGCCGGGATTACCGGCGCCAGTCAGGGAACGGACGGGAGCATCACCATCGAAGTCGGCTCGGGCCGTTACGCGTTCAAGCTGACCGGACAGTAGCCACTCCACGTCTTGCAGGCGGAGCCGAGCCATTGCAGCCCATCAAGCAGCGCTCCGACTGGCAGACGCACGCGAGGTGCTGTAAACTAGCGCGTCTTCGTCCGCTCTTATTTCGAAATCAGAGTAGCGGCGGGTGCCGGACAGGCCTCTCCCGGGCGGTCCGGTGAGGCTTGGGCGAAGGATTACGGAGGTCAGAATGAAACACCCCTGGAAAACGGATAAATGGTTCGTCAGCCCGTGGTGCTATCTGCCGGAGGTGCGCAAGGGCTTCCGATTCCAGCCCAAGATCAAGATCCACGACGTGACTTTGCGCGACGGCGAGCAGCAGACGGCGGTGGTGTTTCGACGGGAAGAGAAAGTGGAGATTGCCAAGCGCTTAGACGCCATGGGCATCCACCGCATTGAAGCGGGGATGGCCGCAGTCTCGCCGCAGGACAAGGCTGCGATCACCGAAATTGCGGGCCTGGGTCTGAAGGCGGAAATCTTCACCTTCGCCCGCTGCCTGATTCAGGACATCAAGACGGCCAAGGAATGCGGCTGCAGCGGGGTCATCGTCGAGATTCCGTCCAGCGACCACATTATCCACAACGCCTATGGGTGGACTCTTGACCGGGCCAGGAAATCCTCCATCGAGGCGACGCTCGCCGCCAAAGAAGCAGGCCTTTACACCGTCTTCTTCACCATTGACTCGACGCGGACGGAGGTGGAGCGGCTGCTCGACATCGTCGAGCGCGTCGCCACCGAAGGCCACATGGACGCCTTCACTCTGGCCGACAGCTTCGGCGGCACCACACCCGAGGCGATCTATCATGTGGTCAAGAAAGCCATCAAGCGGTTGAAGAAACCCGTGGAGATTCACTGCCACCAGGATTTCAGCCTGGGAGTGGCCAACACGATTTACGCGCTGGCGGCGGGGGCGTCGGTGGCGCACACCACCATCACCGGCCTGGGTGAGCGCGCGGGCAACGTTCCGATGGAAGACGTGGTGCTCTCGCTGCTTTGCCAGTACGGGGTGGACCTGGGAATCCGCACCGAGATGATGTGCGAAGTCTCACGCTTCGTGCTGGAGCGGGCCAAGGTCACGATTCCGGGCAACCGGCCCATCGTGGGCGACATGCTTTACCAGGTGGAGTCAGGGATCGTGGCGGGCTTCGTGCGTAAGGCGCGCGAGAAGCACCCGCTCGAATTCGTGCCCTTTGCGGCGGACCTGATAGGCCAGAAGCCGGTCACCATCGTGCTGGGCAAGAACAGCGGCCTGCCTTCGATCCAGGAATGGTGCGAGAAGTTGAACGTGCAGGCCAGCGAAGAGCAGATGATGGAAATGCTGCGCCGGGTCAAGGAGAAATCGTTTGAGAAGAAGGACCTGCTCACGGAAGACGATTTCAAAGCCATCGTGGGTCAGGTGCTGAAGTAGAGACGGCCTGGTGGGCCGTCTTGCCTGCCGGCCTGGAGCTCGCCATTACGGGGAGGATAGTGAGGGTGATTCGCAGTCTGGAAGAATTGGTCGAGCGCGGACGCAGGCTGGGGCCGGCGCGGATCGTGGTGGTCGAAGCGCACGACCCCGACGTGCTGGAGTGTCTGGCGCAGGCCGAACCGATGGGGTTGGCTGAGGCGGTCTTGGTGGGCGACCCAGGCAAAATCGAAGCCACAGCAAGTAAAGTCGGCTACCGGCTGCGTCCCGAATCGCTGGTGCAGACGGCGAGCGAAGAAGCTTCGATTCGCCAAGCCATCGATCTGGTCCGCGAGGGCAAAGCCAACGTGCTGATGAAAGGGAAGGTTACAACGGCTAACCTGATTCGCGGCATCCTCGTTAAGGAACGCGGCCTGCGCACGGGGAATCTGCTGAGCCAAGTTATCGTCTTCCAGGTGCCGCACATTCCCCGGTTGATGGTTATGACAGACGGAGCGATTAACATCGCCCCGACGCTGCCGCAGAAGGCAGACATTTGCCGCAACGCCAT
>JALHUF010000106.1 GCA_022866195.1 Terriglobia bacterium | reverse complement strand
CCGGGAAACGATTTCTCGGTTGCGTTCCACGGCCACCCGGTCGGCCGGGAACTGCAGCCTCTCCAGCAAGCCGGCCACCGTCAGCCCCTCGGCCACTTCGTGTGGCTCACCGTTCAGATGAATGGTGATCAAAACCTGATCTCCACGCTAGGCGCCGGGGGTGGGAGGTTGGGAGCCGCGAATTTCCCCAGCCCGGATCCGCACAATCACCTGCCGATGCTGGTCCTCTAACAACCGCTTTAGTCTCTCGTCACTGTATTCGGGCGATTTGAGGAAGTCCTGGTAGGAGGTCTTAAGGGAGTGGATGACGGCTCCGCGCACGTAGACCGCGGTTTCGATACCCGCGTCCTTCCTGGGTTCCGTCTGGATGTGATACACAACCCCGTTGTGCTTGATGTCGGTGTTGAATCCCGTCACCATAAGCCGCGCCCCGCGCGCTCCGGCGATGATTTGCCCGGCGCCATGAAATCTTAGCGGCGTCGTGCATCTGAAGCAAGGAAAAACTTCGGCGCCGATTTTCCACTTCGCTTGCTGCGACTTTTGAGGTAATCTAAGCGCCTTTATCGTGGGCTGAAATGTTCGGAAGTTATCTTCCCATCCTTGTCCACTTCGTGGTGGTAGTGGTCGTGGCAGGCGCCATCATGGGCTTGTCGGCCTGGGTGGGAGTCAAGCGCCCGTCGCGCGAAAAACTCTCCCCCTACGAGTGTGGAATAACTCCCGTGGGCGACGCTCGCGGGCGCTTCTCCATCAGCTTCTATCTGGTGGGAATGCTTTTCATCCTCTTCGACGTGGAAATCGCCTTCCTGTTTCCCTGGGCGGTGGTTTACCGCAGCCTCGGCTGGTTCGGCTTCATCGAGATGTTTCTATATATCGTCATTTTGCTGGCAGGTTACCTCTATATCTGGAAAAAGGGCGCCTTGGATTGGACCCGCTAGAGGGGCCATCGTCACAGGGGGAGCAGCTGACTTCGGGAGATGGTGAACGGTGGCCCGGGAGACGGACACCGACCCAGGCGAACGCCCCGAGCCGCGATTCGGGCATGCCGGCCCGACCCCGTCCTGCAACATAGCTATGTCCGACCTACTCGCTACAAACCGCGCGTTACAGAAGCTTCGGGAGTTTGACCCTGCCGCCGTCGAGGACGCGCGCGAGTTTCGCGGCGAAGTGACCCTGTTCATCCGCCGCGACCGCTTGCGCCGTAGCTGCGAGTTGCTGCGGGACGCGCCGGGGCTATCCTTCAAGTACTTGTCAGACGTGACAGCGGTCGACTGTTATCCGAGCGAGCCGCGCTTTGCGGTGGTCTATCATCTCCTCTCCCTTGACCCTTACCAGCGCCTGCGTCTGAAGGTGCGCGTCGCGGGCGATGACCCGAGAATCGAGTCGGTGGTGCCCATTTGGCCCGCCGCCAACGCCTTCGAGCGCGAGGTCTTCGACCTGTTCGGGATTCACTTTGAGGGCCACCCCTATCTGCGCCGTCTCTTAATGCCGGAGGATTGGGAAGGCCATCCGCTGCGTAAGGATTATCCGCTCACGGGATATCGCTGATGCCGGTAACGCTGGAAAGGATTCCGGGGCACGAAGAGAGGGTCATCCTCAGCATGGGGCCGCAGCATCCCTCGACGCACGGGGTGCTACGCCTGGTTCTGGAGCTGGAAGGCGAGACCGTGGTGCGTGCCCTTGTCGATATCGGCTACCTGCATACGGGCTTCGAGAAATCCTTCGAGAGCCTGACCTACGCGCAGGGGATCACGCTCACCGACCGGATGGACTACCTGGCCCCGCTCTCCAACAACCTGGGGTTTTGTCTGGCCATCGAGAAACTGCTCGGCTTGGAGATTCCGCGCCGCGCCCAGTGGATCCGCGTCCTGCTGACCGAACTGACGCGCATCCAGAGCCATTTGGTCTGGCTGGGGACGCACGCCCTCGAGCTGGGCGCCATGTCGGTCTTCCTCTACTGCTTTCGCGAGCGCGAGGATATTCTCCGCATCTTCGAGCTCGTCTCCGGCCAGCGCATGATGACCAGCTATTTCCGCGTGGGCGGGCTGGCCCTGGAGCCGCCGCTCCACTGGCTCCGCCGGGTGGAGAAATTCGTCGGCGAATTTCCCCGGCGCCTCGCGGAATACGAAACCTTGCTGACCAAGAACCCTATCTGGCTGCGCCGGACCGTGGGCGTCGGACAAATCTCTGCTCCCGACGCTATCGCCCTGGGCCTCTCGGGACCGTCGCTGCGCGCTTCCGGCGTCAAATGGGATATCCGCAAAGCCGAACCCTATTCGAGCTACGACCAGTTTGACTTCCACATTCCCACGCGCCCCGAGGGCGATGTATATGCCCGCTATCTGGTGCGCCTGGACGAGATGCGCGAGTCGCTGAAAATCGTGCGGCAGGCCATGGCAGGTCTTCCCGACGGTCCCATCAACGCGGACGCGCCCCACATCGTGCTCCCCGACCGGGAGAGCATGAAGACCTCCATTGAGGCGCTGATTTACCACTTCAAGCTGGTGACCGAAGGGTTTCACCCGCCCGTGGGCGAGGTCTATCAGACGATTGAGTCGCCCCGCGGCGAGCTGGGCTTTTACATCGTCAGCGACGGCTCGCCCAAGCCCTGGCGCTGCCACGTGCGCGCGCCCTCGTTCGCCAACTTGCAGGCTCTGACGAAGATTGCCGAGGGCCGGCTGATCGCCGATGTCGTGGCTTGTATCGCCAGCCTGGATACGGTGTTGGGCGAGATAGATCGGTAAGACTCAGTGAGCAGAGGACAGGCAGTTCCCGGTTGTGATTTGAGATTTG